>DASWRR010000262.1:0-4812 GCA_036403055.1 Ilumatobacteraceae bacterium
CGTCGTCCTTGCTGCCCGATCTGGGGCCGGTCGTGGCAAAGGTCAGCAAGCAGTCGCTGACGTCGAGCTACCTCGACAACCCGGTGCTGCCGGATCTCGAGGCCCGCCTGCTCGATGGTTGGCCGTTCCGCGCAGAGGCACTGACAGTCGTCGACGGGGCGATGGACGCGCTGGACCGTGTGGCGCAGGTAGTGGTACGCCTCGGCGACCGGGTCATCGTCGAGCACCCCACGTTCCCGCCGTTGCTCGACCTGCTCGACGAGCTCGGCGCTGAGGTCATCGGCGTGGATGTCGACGCCGAAGGCCCGGTCGTCGCGCAGTTCGTCGAGGCATTGCGAATGCGACCGGTCGCAGCGTTCATACAACCTCGGGCGCACAACCCGACGGGCGTCACAACCACGAAACGGCGGATGAAGGCCTTGGCGGATGAGCTCGCGAGGTCATCGGTCATCGTCGTCGAGGACGACCACTCCGGCGACATCGCGACCGGCAAGCTCGTGAGCGTCGGGTCCTGGTTGCCGCAGCGAACGGTTCACATTCGCAGCTACTCGAAGAGTCACGGACCGGACCTGCGACTTGCCGCCGTCGGTGGCGCTGGCGATGTCGTCACCGCCGTCGCCAACCGCCGGTTGTTGGGGCCGGGGTGGAGCAGTCGAATCCTCCAAGCGGTGCTCCTCGAGATGCTCGATCACACACCGACGCTGACGGCAGTTGCGTCGGCGCGACTCGAGTACCAACGACGACGCCAGCTGGTGACCGATGTCCTCGAATCTCGGAACGTCGCGGTGACAGGTTCGGACGGGATCAATCTGTGGATGACGGTCGGCGACGAACGGTCGGCCCTCGTGACCCTTGCCGCACAGGGCATCGGGGCGGCACCGGGCGAGCCCTTCCAGGTGCGCCGCGACGCACCGCATCTGCGCGTCACCGTCGGGCTCATCGAGAACGATCACGAACGGATCGCACATCAGCTGGCGGAGGCGGCCGGCAACTCTCATGCGCCGCGCGGGCATCGATAGCGATGGGGATCCGCAGTTGGCTGTTCGGTGCGGCGACGCCGCGCCCGCCGCGTCCTGACCACGTGGTCGAGGTGGCGTGGCTGCCGCTGTGGCAGTGCCAACTGGTGCTGCACGATCTCTGGGAGAACGAGATCCCGGCGACGATGGCGGAGGATCACACCTCGATGCTCCGGTTCGCGGCGCGCGAGCCGATGGCGCGGATCTTCGTGATGGAAGTCCGTGCCGAAGCGGCGCGCGCTGCGATCTCCGCGTGCCTCGGGATCGATCCTCCGAAGCAGGATCGATAGCGCAGCAAGGTCAGTAGGCGCCACCGAGCTTGGTGTGATCCCAGCTGGCGACGTGGTCGATCTCGAACACGACGCCGACTCGCTTCGTCGCTTGCGCTTCGAGAAACGGAAGCGCCGATTCCCCGAGCGCGGACGGTCCGTTGTACTTCACTCCGACGGCCTTGCCGATCTCCAACACCTCGTCGTAGTCGTCGACGACCAGGCCGCGGCCGCGGAGCTCGACGCCACGCAACTGGTCGTACGTGTCGCCGCTCTCGACCAGCCCCGACATCTTCGAATCGCGCCGCAGGTTGACGATCTTCTGACTCTTTCCGAACGTCCAGAACACCGCGTTCCCTGCGACCATCGCGTACCACATCGCGACCATGTGGGGGTGCCCCGATGGGCCGATCGTGGCGACGTTGAGGACGCGTTCGGACTCGAGGTAGGCCTGCACCTCGTCGTCGGTCATCATGATCTGCGAACGCTTGCCGGCCATGACGCGACAGTACTTTGGGCCGTCACATGGCGCTGGAGCGGAGGAGCTCGTACGACATCGCGCATTCGGGTGTCAACGACGCTTCCGCGGCCGGTGTGACCCCATCCGGACGGGCCACCCAATGCGTCAGTGCCAGCGGCACCACTTCCGCCGGGGCCTCCCACGGCTCGCGCAGATCAGTAGAGCGCCGGCCCATTGCGTCGAACAGCGGCTGAGGCAGGCATCGACCACGGCCGACGACTGTCCACACGGGTACCTCGGCGCAGTACGCGACCGACGCGAGCGCTCGCGAGCCGGTGGTCGCCAGCACCTCGTTCGTGCTTGCCGCAAGCGCTTCGACGACGACCACGTCGCTGGCGAGGACGGCAGCGGCGAGGCCCGCCGGCGGGACGATCTCCGCGTCGACGTCGGCTCGCTGCAGACGGCGGACGAACGCCGTGCTGCCGATGCCGTCGTCGTCGGTGTCGATGGCCAGCACCGTGGAATCGCCGCGCCGCAACAGAGCATCGCCGATGAGGTCCGGCCAGCCGACGACACAGATGGTCGCGTCGTCGGGCAACGTTTCCACGAGCACCTCCGGCGTCGGATCGGTCTCGAGTTCGTCCGCGAGCTCGAACGCGCAGCGATACGGGTCGGGAGCGGCAAGCACCGAGGCACACAACCACCACATCGGACCCGAGGTCGGGTGACGCTCGACGATGCGACGGCATGCGACGACCAGCCCCGCCGGATCGAACCCGAGACCGCGCAACGCGCCCGCGGTCTCGCGTACCAACATCCGCTGATCGCCGCCCGAAGCCCTGGCAACGTAGCGAAGCCGTTCGATGGGATGCATCACGGTCGACGCTACTGCCACATTGGGGTGCGCAGCGCTGGCGCGCTACCGTCTGGCTCCGTGGCGAGCAACCCGGCCCTCGATACCCAGCTGACTTCGCTGGGCGGCGAATCACGCCCGTTGGAGGAGTGGCTCACGACCTTTCACCTGGCCAGCGTTGTCATCGACCCCTACACCAACGAGAGCTCGTGGGTTCTGAAGACGGCTGCGCGGATCCTCGAGACGTTGCGCGGCTCTGACGCACGAGTGAACTTCGTGGTGACGGCGGACGCTGCGGGCGCGAAGGCGTTCCTCGGGCCGCTGACCGACAGCTTCCTGGTGTACTGCGACCCCGACCGAGCACTCGTGCGCACGCTCGGGTTGACCGAGCTGCCGGCCTTCGCGTTCATCCGGATCGACGGCACGCTGCAGGCATGCGCCGAGGGTTGGGACGCGGTGAAGTGGCGCGAAGTCGCCGATCAGATCGCGGCTGCGACGGCGTGGATCAGCCCGACGATTCCGATCGCGGGCGATCCCGGGCCTTTCCACGGCACTCCAGCTCTCGGCTGACCCGTGGCGCTGCCGGCGGCGGCCCGCGACCTCCCCGTCGTCGACGTTCTCGCGGAACTGGCGGCAGCGCTCGACGAACGAGGAACCGCATTGCTCGTCGCACCTCCCGGTGCCGGCAAGACCACCGTTGCTCCGTTGTGGTTGATCGAACAGCCGTGGCTCCACGGTCGCATCGTGATGCTCGAACCGCGGCGCCTGGCGACGCGCGCCGCGGCACAGCGGATGGCCTTCCTGCTCGGTACCGAAGTCGGCGGCCTCGTCGGATACCAGACACGCGACGAGCGCATCATCGGGCGCGACACGATGATCGAGGTCGTCACCGAAGGCGTGCTGACCCGACGCCTGCAGCACGATCCCGAACTTCCCGGCGTCGGTCTGGTGATCTTCGACGAGGTGCACGAACGCAACGTCCCGACGGACCTCGGTCTGGCGTTCGCGCTCGATTCACGCGACACAGTTCGGCCGGATCTGCGATTGCTGGCGATGTCGGCGACGCCCGACGTTGCGAAGCTGACCACCATCCTCGGCGACGCGCCAACGGTCGAGAGCGTCGGCAGGACGTTTCCCGTCGACATCAGATGGATGCCGATGATGAAGGGCACGCGAATCGAGCAGGCAACCGGCGACGCCGTGCTGCGCGCCCTCAGGGAGGAGCTCGGTGACGTCCTCGTGTTCCTGCCTGGGATCGGCGAGATCCGCCGTGTCGAGCAGTTCCTCGTCGATCGCGTGACACCCGACGTCGACGTGCGGCTCCTCGCGGGGGCGCTTTCGTTCGCCGAGCAGGACCTCGCGTTGACCCCCTCGCCGGCGGGCCGCCGACGGGTCGTCCTGAGCACCGACATCGCCGAGTCGTCGCTGACGGTCACCGGTGTGCGGATCGTCGTTGACGCCGGGCTCGCACGCGTGCCGCGTCACGACCTCGGAACGGGAATGACCCGACTGACGACGATCAGCTCGAGCAGAGCCTCGGCGGATCAGCGTGCTGGTCGCGCCGGCAGGACGGAGCCCGGTGTGGCCTATCGGTTGTGGAGCAAGCTCGAACACGCCACGCGCCGCGCTCACCTGGAGGCCGAGATCACACAGGTCGACCTCGCCGGCGTCGCGCTCGAGATCGCCGCGTGGGGAAGCCGGGCCGCGGATCTGCGGTTCATCGATCCGCCACCGCCGCGAGCGCTGCAGCAGGCGCGCGATCTCCTGCGGCGGCTCGACGCAATCGATGACGACGGCCGCCCGACGGTGCACGGCCGGGCGATGCTCGCGCTCCCAGTCCATCCCCGGCTCGGCCGAATGGTGATCGCTGCGCCCGATGCACAGCAGGGGCTCGCCTGCATCGTCGCCGCCATCCTCGACGAGCGCGACGTGCTGCGCGGCAGGGCCGACGAGCTTCCCTCCGACCTCGCGCTGAGGGTGCGTGTCGTGTGCGGGTTCGACCATCACGAGCGCGCCGACCGGCGAGACGTCAGCCGTGTGCGTGACCGCGCGGTCGACATCGCCCGCCGCTGCGGCGCTCACGTCGACTTCGGTGGAATCGAGGCAGAGAGGAGCGGAGCCCTGCTCGCGCTCGCATTTCCCGACCGCATCGCCGTTCGCCGTCGCCAACCGGGTCAGTTCCAGATGCGGACCGGGAGCAGCGTGTGGGTCGCG
>DASWRR010000263.1:0-1798 GCA_036403055.1 Ilumatobacteraceae bacterium
CGACCTCGGGTTGCTGGGGTGATCACGGCAGCCACGCGTGTTGCCGCTGTCATCGGTCACCCCGTACGGCACAGCCTCTCACCGGCGTTGCACAACGCCGGCTTCGCTTCCCTTGGGATCGACTGGGTGTACACAGCGTTCGATGTCGAGGACGGAGACGCGGGGCGAGCCCTCGACGCCATCCGCGTGTTCGGTCTCGGGGGACTCTCGATCACGATGCCGCACAAAGAGGCGGTTGCCGCGCTCGTCGATGAGCTCGATCCAGCTGCGGCTGCACTCGCGAGTGTCAACACCGTCGTGCCGATCGGCGGCGGCCGGCTCCGCGGTCACAGCACCGACGGCGCGGGATTCATCGCCTCGCTCGAAGCACACGACGTCGCCATTGGGGGTCGGCGGGTCGGCGTCGTCGGTGCCGGTGCTGCAGGCCGCGCGATCGTCGACGCGATGGCCCGCGGCGGGGCTGCCGCGATCACGATCGTGAACCGATCGCCGGAGCACGCGCGCCGTGCAGCCGAGCTCGCGGGATCGGTCGCAGTCGTCGGCGAGGTGTCGGCTCTCGAAGCCTGCGACGTCATCGTCAACACGACCTCGGTCGGCATGGGCTCGTCGGATCTGCCGTTCGACGTGGGTGTGCTGCACTCAGATCAGGTTGTCGCGGACATCGTCTATCACCCTCGACGAACGGCGCTTCTCGCGGCTGCGGACGCGGTCGGAGCGCGCACCGTCGAAGGCCTCGGAATGCTGGTCCACCAGGCGATCCTGCAGCAGCGCTTGTGGACCGGCGTCAGTGCCGAGCCGTCGGTGCTGTGGGCGGCGGCAGAGCGGGAGTTGGCATCGCGGGGCCAGTAGCCTGCACCCGATGCTTCGTTATCTCACTGCGGGCGAGTCGCACGGTCAGGCGCTCGTCGTGATCGTCGAAGGTCTGCCCGCAGGCCTCGAGATCACCGTGGAGGAGATCCAAGCGGAGATGGCCCGCCGGCGCCTCGGGTTCGGTCGCGGCCCGCGCCAGAAGTTCGAGCAGGACGAGTTGACGCTCCTCGGCGGTGTTCGTCACGGCAGGACGCTGGGTTCGCCCGTGGCCATCGAGATCAAAAACAGCGAATGGTTCCGTAGCGACAAGTGGCACGAGGAGATGTCGCCGGCGCCCGGCGCGACCAAGGATCCGCTGACCCAGGTGAGGCCCGGGCACGCTGATCTCGTGGGCATGCAGAAGTACGGTTTCACGGATGCGCGGGACGTTCTCGAGCGGGCGAGCGCTCGCGAGACGGCGGCGCGGGTTGCGGCCGGCGCGGTCGTCAAGAAGTTGCTGTCCGAGCTCGGTGTGTCGATCCTGTCGCACGTGATCCAGATGGGCGCGGTGCGCTCGAAGGCGACCGAACGACCGACGATCGCCGATCTGGCGAAGGTCGACGAGTCCCCTGTGCGCTGCTTCGACGCCGGTGCGGAAGCAGCGATGATCGACGAGGTGAAGGCTGCCGGGAAGGACGGTGATTCCCTCGGCGGGGTCGTCGAGGTGCTCGGCTACGGGATTCCGATCGGCCTCGGCAGCCACGTCCATTGGGACCGCAAGATCGACGCAGCGCTTGCCCAGGCTGTCATGAGCATCCAGGCGGTCAAGGGTGTCGAGATCGGTGACGGGTTCGAGGGCGCCGGCCGCCGGGGGAGCGCGGCGCACGACGCGATCGCGTGGGACGCGGAGACCGGCGAGTATCGGCGCGAGACCACGCTGGCAGGTGGAACCGAGGGCGGAATGACCACGGGCGAGCTGTTGGTCGTGCGCGCCGCGATGAAGCCGTTG
>DASWRR010000264.1:0-1831 GCA_036403055.1 Ilumatobacteraceae bacterium
GAAACCTGGCGCCTTCACGGCGGTGGAGTTGAACGTGCCGCGAATCTTGTTGACGACCAGCGTGGCCAACGCTTCGCCTTCGATGTCTTCGGCGATGATCAAGAGCGGACGACCAGTCTTCATCACGGCCTCGAGCACCGGCAGCATCGCCTGCACTGTCGAGATCTTGCCGGAGTTCAGCAGGACGTAGGCGTCTTCGAGCACTGCTTCCTGGCGCTCGGCGTCGGTGACGAAGTACGGCGACATGTAGCCCTTGTCGAACTGCATGCCCTCGGTGAACTCGAGCTCGGTGCCGAACGTGTTCGACTCCTCGACCGTCACGACGCCGTCTTTGCCGACCTTGTCGATCGCGTTCGCGATGACTTCGCCGACTGACGCGTCAGCGGCCGAGATCGTTGCCACTGCTGCGATCTGATCCTTGTCCTCGACCTCTTGGGCCTGCGACTTGATCGACTCGACAGCGGCTGCGACGGCCTTTTCGATGCCCTTCTTGAGACCCATCGGGTTGGCACCGGCTGCCACGTTGCGCATGCCGTGGTTGACCATCGCCTGAGCGAGCACCGTCGCGGTGGTGGTGCCATCGCCGGCGACGTCATTGGTCTTCGTCGCGACTTCCTTGACGAGTTGGGCGCCCATGTTCTCGTACGGGTCGTCGAGCTCGATCTCCTTGGCGATCGACACACCGTCGTTGGTGATCGTCGGTGCGCCGAACTTCTTGTCGAGCACGACGTTGCGACCCTTCGGCCCGAGCGTCACCTTGACCGTGTCGGCCAACTTGTTGACGCCGGCCTCGAGTGCGCGACGCGCCTCGTCTTCGAACTTCAGTTGCTTTGCCATGTTGTGTCCGTCAGCTCACTTGCCGACGATCGCCAGCACATCGCGGCTGGTGAGGATCAGCAGATCGTCGCCTTCGATGGTGACTTCGGTGCCGCCGTACTTCGAGTACAACACCGTGTCGCCGACGTTGATGTCGAGCGCAGCGTGTGCGCCCTTGTCGTCGCTCCAGCGGCCGGGGCCGACGGCGAGGACTTCGCCCTGCTGCGGCTTCTCCTTGGCGGTGTCGGGGATGACCAGACCGGACGCGGTGGTCTGCTCGGCCTCGTTCGGCTTGACGACGATTCGGTCATCGAGGGGCTTGAGATTCATGGGTGCGGGCCTCCGTTGGCATGGGCACTCGGCTGTGGTTGGAATTACGGCTTGAGATAACGCTGGTACTGCGTGTGCGTTAGCACTCGGCTATCGCGAGTGCCAATCCTAGGCGCTGGCTGTCACCGTTAGCAACCGGGACGTGAGAGTGCTAACGGTCGTGCGAGCCGCGAACGATCCGCCAACCATCCGCTGGTACGAGGTGTGGAAAACACGACCATGCGCGATACTCGCGGCGTGAGGGCCGCCGGCCTGAAAGACGACACGTCCGTGGAGATCATCGACATCATCGATGACGGGACCGACCCGTTCACCGACCGCGCTCCGAACGCGACGATGTTCGACACCGGCGGACCGCGTTGGATCGGGCCCGCGGCAGCGGCGGCGCTGGTGGCACTGATCGGCTACGGGGTCGCGACGTCGGCGTCGACGAGTGGAGCGCCGAAGGTCGCGATCGCGCCGAGCACGACCGTGGCCGCACCGACCACGACGGTGCCGCCGACGGCGACGACGGTTGCAGCTCCGATCGTTCCGTACTACTCCGCCGACCCGCCGCGGGAGTACTCGGTCGTGTATGCCGATGTGGAGCAGCACGACGACAACTACTACGGCTTCGGGGACTACCAGTTGTGGGCCACGCCGAACGCGACCGCCACGGATGGCTCGTGGTTCTCCATCGCCACAT
>DASWRR010000265.1:0-13766 GCA_036403055.1 Ilumatobacteraceae bacterium
CGGATTCCAGGGCGAACGGCTACCGTTCGTAGCCATGTCCGAACCGGGTGCCCGACTCGAGATCTCTGAAACTGCCACCGGGTGGGAAGTGCGCGGCGAGATCGATGCGCACACGGCTCCTGCACTGGCCGGCGCGATGGCCGAACTGCCGGCGGGCGTCGCAACCGTCGATGTCGGCGGTGTGTCGTTCATGGACTCCAGCGGGCTGCGCGTCCTCATCGAGGCTGCAACACGGGCCCGCAGCGAGGGCGGCGATCTCGTCATCGTCAATTCGACGCCGGGCATCGCCCGCCTCGTCGAGATCAGTGGTCTCCGCGGGCAACTGCGCCTCGACCACGATCAATAACCGAGGCGCTTGCGCTCCAATCGTCGGGCGTGGAGAATCGGCTCGGTGTAGCCCGACGGCTGCTCGACGCCCGAGAACACGAGATCGCACGCCGCGTTGAACGCGGGTCCGTCGAACTCGGGTGCCATCGGTCGGTAGGCGGGGTCGTCGGCGTTCTGCTGATCGACGACGGTCGCCATTCGCCGCATCGTTGCCATCACGTCGTCGCGGCTCACGACCTCGTGCAGCAGCCAGTTGGCGATGTGCTGCGACGAGATCCGGCACGTGGCCCTGTCCTCCATCAGCGCGACGTCGCGGATGTCGGGAACCTTCGAGCAACCGATGCCTTGGTCGACCCAGCGCACGACGTACCCGAGGATGCCTTGAGCGTTGTTGTCGAGTTCGGCTTGGCGATCAGCGGCTGACCAGTTCCGATCCTTGCCGACAGGGACGTCGAGGAGATCGTCGAGGCTGGCGCGCGGCCCGTTGGCGGCCAGCGCAGCCGCGAGCTCTCGTTGTCGTGCCGCGACGTCGACGCGGTGGTAGTGCGTTGCGTGCAACGTGGCGGCGGTCGGCGACGGCACCCACGCACAGTTCGCGCCGGCGAGCGGATGTTGCACCTTCTGCTCGAGCATGTCGGCCATGAGATCGGGCGCCGCCCACATCCCCTTACCGATCTGGGCTCGCCCTGGCAGCCCGCAGGTGATGCCAGTGTCGACGTTCCAATCCTCGTAAGCCTTGATCCAACGCTGCGTGCGCATCTCGCTCTTGCGCACCATCGGCCCGGCGAGCATCGACGTGTGGATCTCGTCGCCTGTGCGGTCGAGGAACCCGGTGTTGATGAACGCGACGCGGGACTTGGCCGCCCTGATGCACTCGGCGAGGTTCACTGTCGTGCGCCGCTCCTCGTCCATGATCCCGATCTTGACGGTGTTCGCCGGCAGCCCGAGCACCGACTCGACACGGCTGAACACATCGTCGATGAACGCGACCTCCGCCGGCCCGTGCATCTTCGGCTTGACGACGTAGGCCGAACCCGCCGGCTCGCGCGCCACCCGCGGCATCGCGCACAGCACCGTGACCATTGCGTCGAGCAGGCCTTCGTACACCGGGTTGCCATCCCGCCCGAGGATTGCTGGTGTCGTCATCAGGTGACCGACGTTGCGCACGAGCATGAGCGCCAATCCCGGACGCGTCGACGCCGAGCCGTCGGGACCCGTGAACGTGCGACCGGGTGCAAGCCGCCGTGTGAACGTCGTGCCGTTCTTGGTGACCTCCTCGGTCAGCGTGCCGGTCATCAAGCCGAGCCAGTTGTGGTACGCGAGCGCCTTGTCGGCGCTGTCGACCGCCGCGATCGAATCCTCGAAGTCCATGATCGACGTCAACGCCGATTCGAGGACGACGTCGGCGACGCCGGCGAGGTCGGTCGACCCGATCGGGTGCGCGTGGTCGATCACGATCTCGATGCCGAGGCGGTGGTGCTCGAGGAGCACGGAGGCAGGCTCATCCGGTTCACCGGTGTAGCCGATGAATGCAGCTGGCTCGGCGAGGCCTGTGCGCGAACCGTCAGCAAACGCCGCGGTCAGCGCGCCATCCGCAAGCATGTAGGCGGTCACAGCTGCATGCGAACGTTGCGAGCCCTCGACGACTGCGAGAGGGACCACGTCGTCGAGGAACCGCCGAACCCACGCAACCACACGCGCACCACGCGCCGCGTCGTAGGGGCCAGCGACCGGCGGATCGCCGAGCGCGTCCGTGCCGTACAGCGCGTCGTACAGCGACCCCCAACGAGCGTTGGCCGCATTGATCGCGTACCGCGCGTTCGACACCGGCACGACCAACTGCGGTCCCGCGATCGAAGTGATCTCGGGATCGGTCGCCTCTGTTTCGATCGCGAAGGGCGGCCCGCTCGGCACGAGGTATCCGATCTCCTCGAGGAAGTCGCGATAGTCGGTCGAGGCGGGTTGGGCGTCACCATCGAGGGCGTTGGTGTGCTCGCGATACCAGCGGTCGATCGCGGCCTGCATCGTCGCGCGGACCTCGAGCAACTCGGTGTTGCGCGGACCGAAGTCCTCGAACAGTTCGGCGAGTCCGTTCCAGAACCGCTCGGCGTCGACCCCGCTGGCCGGCAACGCCTCGCGCTCGAGAACGTCGGCGAGCTCGACACCGACCTGCAGGCCGGCCCGATCGACATACGAACTCGCGGTCATGTTCCGCTCGTCATGCCGCTGCGTCGAGCGCCGGCTTCACCTCGCTGCAGAACAGGTCCATCGTCCGCTTCGCCTCGTCGAGCGTCATGTCGCCGGCGGGTAGTTGCAGGACGAGGTAGTCGGTGAGCCCCGGCTCGAGCACCGCGGCGAACCGGTCCTTGATCTGCTCAGCGGTACCGGCACCGAACTGAATCGCACCCTCCATGTGGGACAGGATGCTGCGGAGCGGATTGAGCGCAGCATCGCACTCCTCCTCGCTCAGCACGAGGTGGTCGAACTTGTGCACGTTCTGCGTGCGGCGCATCAATCCGCCCATCATGCGGCGGACGATCTCGAGCGACTCGTTCTCCGTGGGGCTGATCGCAAGCACCATCGTGCAGCCGACGCGCGGCTTTGAGTCCGGCCCATCGACGCGATGCGTGTCGCCCTTGTGCGCGTTCCACGTATCGACGTAGAGGTCGTACGCCGCTTGATCGATCGGCCCCGGCCACATCAGGTTCATGCCGTGTCGCCCGGCCGTGATCGGGCTCCCGGGATACCAGAAGGGAATCGGGTTCTGCACGGGCCGCGTCGACAACGGGATCGTCGGGAAGTCGTAGAACTTCGAGTTCTCACTGCTGATCTCACCCGTCGCGAACGCGTCGCAGATGATGCCGAGGATGTCGACGAAACGATCCTTCGAGTCGTGCCAGTTGCTGCCGAACCAGTAGTGCTCGATCGGCGCAACGCCGCGACCGACCCCGAAGTCGAGGCGACCGTTCGTCAGGTTGTCCACGACCACCATGTCCTCGATGATGCGAACCGGGTGATGCAGCGGCAGCAACTTGACGAGGGGTCCGAGCCGGATGTTCTTCGTGATCTGCGAGGCCGCAGCGATGAAGACCTCCTGGTTCGGAGCCATGCACAGGTCGGACCCGTGGTGCTCGGCGAGGTGGAAGCCGGCGAACCCGGCTTCGTCGGCCATCTTGATGAGATCGAGGCGATCTTTCAGGAGTTGCGGCGTCGATGTACCCGGAATGTCTTCGATGTGGTCGAAGATCCCGAAGGATGGCTTGCCCATGGATATCCCTTTCCTGTTCCGCACGACGCGGCGCCGCTCGTGCCGAGATCGTGTCCGAGAACGGGCATTCATCACAAATTGTGCGACTCCGGTTGACGAAGATCGACGTGTTTGTCAGACTCCGTTTTGCAAGTCAGTCGCAAATGGGTTGGAGCTTCAGGGGCCGCCGTGCACATTCCAGATGGATATTTGAGTCCGTCGACGTGCGGGGCGCTCGGCGCGACGATGGTCCCGTTCTGGGTCGTCGCGGGTCGTCGGGTGCGCAAGGTGGTGAGGTCTCGATACGTCCCATACGTCGCGTTGGGAGCGTCGTTCAGCTTCGTCGTGATGATGTTCAACATCCCGGTACCTGATGGCACGAGCGCGCACGCGGTCGCGGGCACCTTGGTCGCGATTCTGCTCGGACCGTGGGCCGCGGTGATCGCAGTGTCGGTTGCGCTGGTGATCCAGGCGTTCTTCTTCGGCGACGGCGGTGTGCTCGCGCTCGGGGCGAACTCGTTCAACATGGCCCTCGTCCTGCCGTTCGTCGGCTACGGCGTGTACAGGGCCCTGACGCGCAACATGACGTTGACCAACCCGCGCCGGGCACTCGCCGCCGGACTCGCGAGCTACGCCGGGCTGAACGCCGCCGCGATGTGCACCGCAGTCGAGTTCGGCATCCAACCGGACTTGTTCAAGGCCGCCGACGGCACGCCGTTGTACGCGCCGTTCCACCTTGCGCAGACAGTTCCCGCAATGGCGCTCGCGCACCTCACCGTGGCCGGGTTCGCCGAGCTCGCGTTAACGATGGGCGTGATCGCGTATCTGCAACGGGCCAACGTGCCGGTCCTGCGCATCAATCATCCCGGGGTACAACTCGACGGCGAGCTGACGGCACGGCGGCCGCTCGGCTGGCGTTGGGCGCTCATCGGAATGGGAGCACTCGCGCTCGCGACGCCGCTCGGTCTGCTCGCGCCCAATGGCGCGTTCGGCGAGGACGCTCCGAAGGATCTCGATCTCGGGAAGTACAACCTCCGCGCTGTTCCGACAGGCCTCGCGCGATGGAGCAGCTTTTGGGATCACGCGGTACTGCGTCGCTACGCGTTCGAAGGTCCCAGCCATCCGAACATCGCGTACGTCCTGTCCGCGCTGGTCGGCATTGTCGCGATCGGGATCGCGATCGCCGCCGTCTTTTCGATCATGCGGTTGATGGGCCGGCGTCGTCCAGCGGCGACGCGTTCCGCGTCTGCGTCCCTGTGAACGCGCCGACGCCCGCGTGGTTGTTGCGTGACGAGGTCGCGTTGTGTCCGTGCGGCTGCATTGGGACGCGCAACAAGATCGGCTTCGTCGACAAGACGATCAACGGCGCATCGACAGTGCTCCGCCAGGTGTTGTTCACGGACGAGACAGCGTCGCGACCGGGCGTCCTCCAGCGGATCGATCCCCGGGTGAAGGTCATCACGACGCTCGCGTTCGTCGTGTCAGCGGCGGTAGTGCGCAACATCACCGTTCTCGTCGGCATGTACGCCGTCGCGGTCGCTGTCGCTGCGGTGTCGAGGATCTCGATCCCGTACTTCATCAAGAGGGTGTGGCTCTTCGTCCCCATCTTCACGGCAGTCGTCGTGATGCCGGCAACCTTGAGCGTCATCACACCCGGCCGCGTCGTGCTGCCGCTCGGCACGTGGTTCGGTCACCGCGTCGGGGTCACCGCCCAAGGCCTTCGATCTGCGAGCCTCGTCGTCGTGCGGGTTGCCACGTCGATCTCGTTCGTCGCGCTGCTCACGATCACGACTCGATGGTCTCGGCTGCTCGCGGCGTTGCGCGCCATTCGTCTGCCCCGCATGTTCGTACTCGTCCTCGGGATGGCCTACCGCTACGTGTTCCATCTCCTCTCGTGCGTCACCGACATGTACGAGGCACGCAAGGCCCGAACTGTCGATGTCCGCACCGGCACGATGTCCGGCCGCGTGTTCGTGTCGACGACCGGTGGCGCGCTGTTCGCGAAGGCGCACACGATGTCCGAAGAGGTCCACCAAGCGATGACGGCGCGTGGCTACACCGGCGATCAGCGAACGATGTCGTCGTCGAGGATCCGGGCGATCGACTTCGTCTGGTTCCTCACGTGCGCTGCGTTGATCACCATCGCGGTGTTGGTGGACCGTGCCATCGGTCGCTGATCCAATTCTCGACGTCGACGGCGTCAGCTACTCCTATCTCGGCCGGTTCCCCGCGCTCGTCGACGTGTCGCTCGCAATTGGTCGTGGTGAGAGCCTCGCGCTGCTCGGTGCCAACGGTTGCGGCAAGTCCACGCTGTTGAAGATCCTCGACGGGTTGATGTTTCCGGATGTCGGCAGCGTCACGGCGTTCGGTTCGGTCGTCGACGAGCAATCGCTCGAAGACCAACGGTTCAATCGTGGCTTCCGCTCGAGGATCGGCTTCATCTTTCAGAACTCGGACGCGCAGGTGTTCTCACCGACGGTGCGCGAGGAGATCGCGTTCGGGCCGTTGAACCTCGGACTCAGCTCTGCGGAGGTCGACGAGCGGGTGCACGACACGCTGGCGATGCTCGACATCGGCGAACTGTCGGAGCGTGCGCCATATCAGCTGTCGGGCGGCGAGAAGAAGCGTGTCGCGATCGCTTCGGTGCTCGTGATGAACCCGGAGGTGCTGCTGTTCGACGAACCGACCGCGTCGCTCGATCCGCGGACGCAGCAGTGGCTGATCGAGCTGATCGGCGAACTTCGCCAGGCCGGCAAGACGATCGTCCTGGCGACGCACGATCTGGAGAGCGTTGATGTGCTCGCCGATCGTTGTGTGGTGTTCGGCGAAGACCATCGATTCGTCCGCAGCGGCCCGACAGCGGAGGTGCTCGCCGACCGCGACCTGCTCCTGTCCGCCAACCTGATCCACGAGCGGACGCGCCTCGATCACCGCCATTCGACGGCGTCGCCGACCGGTGATCCCGTTTGCGGTCCGTGACATTGGGTACGACTGCGATGCACGTCACTTCAATGAGTGACCTCGTCGAAGGGAGACCCGCGATGCCGCAGAAGGCCTGGAGCAACAAGCGTGACCGGCAGTACGAGCACATCAAGGAAGGCCTGCGTGAGCGCGGCGAGGGCGAAGACACCGCGGAAGAGATCGCGGCGCGCACGGTCAACAAGGAGCGGGCTCGCGCCGGCGAAGCGAAGCAGGCGAGTCGAACTTCGACCGACGACATCTCATCGGGCCGGCGCGGCGGTCTTCGGTCGCACAAGGGCCCGGGCGGTCGAACACGTGACCAGCTCTACAACGAAGCGCGCCAGCGCGGCATCAAAGGCCGTTCCAAGATGACCAAGGCGCAACTGGAAAAGGCCGTCGGCCGCTAACGCTCACGCGCCGGCGTCGTGAATCGTCAGTGACGAAATGCGACGACGCCCGTCACCGGAGTTTCGTCACGGACGATTCACGACGAACTCGCCCGTAGACGCTGTGAGTCGGATCTCGCGCCAGGCGCATGAGGTGACTCACATCCGGCGCTGCGATACGACGCGTGAGTCGGATAGCGCGCCCAGGCGCGCGATGTGACTCACAGCCGGCGATGACTCGTCCAGCCGTGAGTCAGATGTCGCGTCGAGCGCGGAATCCGGCTCAGAGCGAGCGTCAGCAGAGCGCGAAGACGGTGACGCCGTAGATCGTCTGTCCGCCACCGGGGTCGGTGCGGACGACGAAGCCAAGGCCGGCGCTGTGATAGATCGCGTTCTCGATGTTCGCCAAGTGCGGCGGCGAGGCGTACCAGAGCCCGATGAGCGTCGAGGGCGATGCACCGGTGGCCGCGGCGATGTTCTCGCCGGTTGCACAACCGACTGCCTGGTCACGGCTCGCGCTCGGCGAGTGGGCGAACACTGCCGGGTTGCTGGCGAGCGCGAGCGCGTACGAACAGGCGAACGATTGCGCGCCGCCGTTGACCGCGAGCTTGGCGACGCCCACCGACGTCCGTGTGGCGTTGAGTGAAGTCAGCCCATCGGAGGTGCACGACGAGAAACCGGCTTGAGGCGTTGCCGGTGGCGTGTTCGACGGCGGGGCCAACGTTGCTGTGGCCGAAGTGCCCGAGAACCATCCCTGGAGATCCGCGATCAAGTGTGTTTGGGATCCGCTGTAGAAGCCAAGACCGCGGTTGGAGACCTGTGTGATCGCGAAGTTCGCCACGACGTCACCTCCGCCGACGGAGTTGACCGTCGAGGTCGCCGGCCGTGGCGTGCCGGCAGGGAACGCCGCGACGAAACCGGCAGCGCCATCGACCGACGTCACGTTGTACACGATCGAGCCGCCCTGCGACATCGCCAGCTCCAACCCGCCACCCGGGTACAACGGCACGCCGTTGCCGAGAGGGCTCGCGCCCCTCGTGTCGAGCAGACGTGTCGGATCGAACGCTCTGAACAAGCCATCGGTTCCCGCTCCGGCGGACGGGCCGGTGAAGTAGCCGAGCAGATCGACCACGATGTGGCCACCACCGGAGACGTACAACGCCACGCCTGCTGCCGAGACGGGGAAGATCCCCGCTGCGGCGCGCGTCTGGTTCGCTTGATCGACGTTGAGAATGGACGAGGTCGGCATCTGGCGTCCCGCGGGAAACTCCGTGACGAACCCTGGCGCCGACGACTCCGTCACCGTCACGTTCAGCGCAAGGCCGATCGCGTCGGACGGCACGCCGGCGGGCAGCGGCAGCGTGATGCTGGCGCCTGCGCCAGGCTTCGCTCCCGAACGGGAGTCGAACATCCGCGTCGACGGACGTGGCACGAATCGCCCCGAGGCGCTCGACGTCGCTGGAACGAACGCACCGACGACATCGACGACGACATCGGACGGGACACTCGTGAACACGCGGAACGCGCCGGACGCATCGACACGTGTGATCGAACTGTTCGCCCGGATCTGAAAGCCGTTGAAGTTGAGGTTCGACACTGTCGGCCGCGCTTGATCAGCGGGCCATGCGGTGAGGTAGCCCGTCGCCTGCGGCCGGTCGACGGTCAGCGTCAGCGCAAGCGATGTCGCGTTCGCCGGGATGCCGCACACCCCGCGTCCCGAGATCTGAAGGGTGAGGGCGTCGAGGCGCGCGAACCCGCTCGACAATCGAGTGTCGGCCAGACGGCACGGTTGTACCGACACGTACGCGGCACTCGCAAGCGGTGCCGCGTGAGCGGATTGCGGCGCAAGCGTGAACTGCACGGTTGCCGACGCGGCGATGATCATCGCGACGACGAAAGTGCGCCGCACCCCCTGCAGCCGGACAGCACCCACTGGGCGCAGAGCCTTGAAGCTGTGCATGAAACCGGTCCCCCGATTGTTATGCGCCCGCCAAATTTTTAGCACGTACAGAGACTCCACGTCGAATGATCGGTCGATCGCCATGAGAACTTGAGTCTGTTTCGCGACAAGTTCGTAACGAGGACGGATGCCCTAGATCGCGTCAATCGCGACTGTTTGGTAGCCTCCCGGAGACAACATCGCGGGTGTAGTTCAGCGGTAGAACCTCAGCCTTCCAAGCTGATGACGCCGGTTCGATTCCGGTCACCCGCTCCACGTTGCGGATCGGGCGCCGGCACATCAGCCGGTGTGTGCGGCGCCGATCCAACCGTTGATGTCGACGATCACATCCGTCGTCACGTTCGAGTAGAGACAGATCGTTCCGGCAGCCGACACCGGTGCGAGGACTGCGTTGGCAACCGTTGCGCCGGCGTCGAAGTTGACGCTCGAGACAGCCTCAAGGGTGCCGCATGCGAACACCGTCAAGAACCCCGCGGCCGAGGAGCCGGTCACGGTGACGTTCAACGAGACCGCGCTGACACCAACCGATGGAACCACTGATCCCAACCCCGTCATCTGGACGCGCAGGATGTTGGCGCCGCCGATCTTCGTCTTCGGAACGACTCGCAACGCGTCGGGTGATTGACCCGGCCGGGTGTCGAGCACCCGTGCAGGGTTGATCCCGGTGAAGCCGGAGCCCGTTGCCAACCATCCGTTGATGTCGACGACGAGGTCGGTCGATGCCAAGGAGTAGAAGCAGACAGTCCCAGTTGCGGACACCGGCGCGATGACGGCATTCGCCACGGTTTGGCCGGCGATGTAGTTGACGCTGGAAACGACTGCGCGAGTACCGCAGGCGTACACCGTGACGTATCCGGCGGAGGTCGGATTCGTGACGACGACGTTCAGCGACACGGCAGTGACACCCGACGCGGGCACGAAGCCGGCGATGTTGGTGAGTGGCACTTCGAGCGTTCCGCCCGCAGCGATCTTCGTTGATGGCACGGCTCGCAACATGCCGCCGGCGTTGGGACGAGTGTCGAACACGCGCTTCGGGCCGACAGCGTTGAACGCCGCACCGGTGGCGAACCAGCCGTTGATGTCGACGATGATGTCGGTCGCGTTGTTCGCGTAGAAGCACACGTCGCCATCTGCCGACACCGGCGTGATCACCGCGTTGGCGACCGTGTGGCCGGCGGTGAAGTTGACGCTCGACACGACCTCGCGCGTCCCGCAGGAGTACACCGTGATGTACCCGTCGGCGGTCGATCCGTTGGACACGACGTTCAGGGACACAGCGCCGACGCCCGCAGCAGGGACGAACCCGGCGATGTCGATCATCTGCACCTCGAGTTCGACGGGGCCGCCGACTTGGACCTTGCTGACGGTTCGCAACGCGTCCGGCGATTGGCCGAGCCGGGTGTCGAACACACGCTTCGGACCGACCGAGGTGAAGTCGGCCTCGGCGACCGGCAACGTGGTCGTCGGTTCCGTCGTCGGCGGTTGAGTCGTCGTCGTCGAGGTCGTCGAGGTCGTCGTTGTCGTCGACGTGGTGGTCGACGGTGCCGTCGTTGTCGTCGACGTGGTGGTCGACGGTGCCGTCGTTGTCGTCGACGTGGTGGTCGACGGTGGCGTCGTTGTCGTCGACGTGGTGGTCGACGGTGGCGTCGTTGTGGTCGTAGTGGTGGTCGACGGTGCTGTCGTCGTTGTCGTTGAGGGCGCTGTGGTGGTCGTCGACGGTGTTGTCGAGTCGATCGTGAGATCCTGTGCCGCGGTGCCGATGTTGCCGTCCGCATCGATCACGCTCACGGTCACTGTCACCGTCGCGTCGGCGAGATGTGCTGATGTCACGTTCCACGTCCCGCCCGGCTGGACGAAGGCATGAAGCGTCTGTGTCGTCACGGTGACCGTGACAGCCGAACCTGCGGGTGCATCAGACGTTCCCTCGATCGTCGGAGTTGCGTCGTTGGTCGTCGCGTTCGGACCGCCAGAGATCGTGATCGTCGGTGCGACCGCGTTGATGGTGAGTGACTGCGTTGCGTGACCGACGTTGTTCGCCGGGTCGGTCACCGTTGCCACGACGACGTGCGGACCGTTCGCCAACGTCGCGGCCGTGCCCGACCAACCGCCGCTCGGAAGGATCACCGCCGACAGCGTTTGGTCATCGTCGATCACGATCGACACCGTTGAGCCGACCGGTGCGCCGGTCGAACCGCCCGTGATGGTCGGCGTTGCGTCGGGGGTCGAGCGGGTCGATCCGCCGTCGATGTTGATCGTCGGCGCAGTGACATCGATCGTCAGTGATTGGCTGAACGATCCGATGTTGCCGGCGAGGTCGGGGACCGTTGCGACCACGGTGAACGTGCCGGGTGCGAGCAGCGAGGGGGTCGCGTTCCACGTACCGTTCGCTTGCACCAGCGCGGTCATCGGCGGTCCGGCGTTGATCGTCACGTTGACGACAGCGCCAGCGGCGACGTCGGTCGTCCCCGAGATCGTTGGTGTCTGGTCGTTCGTCGCATCGGCCGCGCCGTGATCGATCGAGATCAGTGGCGCGATCGTGTCCACGGTCAGCACTTGCGTCACCGTCGTCACGTTCGCGGCCGCGTCCGTCGCGGACATCGAGACGTTGTGAGATCCGTTGGCGAGCGGTGGACCGGTGTAGGTCGCCGACCATGTCGTGTCGGGATGACTGACCGAACTGACGTTGCCGCCGTCGACCGACACCGTCACCGTGGCACCGGCTTCTGCGGTCCCCGAGATGATCGGAGTGGAGTCGTTGGTCAAGTCGCTCGAGGTGATCGCCGCCGCCGGTGCGACGCCGTCGATCGACAAGATCTGGGTCGCCGAACTGTGGTTCCCCGCCGGGTCGGTCACCGTCGCTGTCACCGTCCATTCGCCGCCGGTGAAGCCGTTGGGCGAGATGTTCCATGTCGAGTCCGTCTGCACGAGCGTCGACCTCGAAAGGGTCAGCGGCGGAGACGTGCGAGTCATCGTGATGTCGACGATCTTGCCCGCGTCGATGTCCGTCGTGCCGGTGATGGTCGGCGACAGGTCGTTGGTGGTCGCGGCAGGTCCGCCGTCGATCGTGATGAGCGGCGGGATCGTGTCGACCGTCAGTTGTTGACCGAACGAACCGGTGTTGCCGGCGCCATCAACGACGTTCGCCGTCACGGTGTAGACCGCGTTCGCGAGCAGACCGACGGGCGTCACCGACCAGAGCCCGGCGCTGTCCGGAGTGGCGATCAGCGTCTCACCGTGGACGACGACCGTGACCGTCGACGGCGCGCGCAGCGATGTGGAACCCGTGATCGTTGGACTGGTATCGGTCGTCTGGGCGGCGGCACCGCCGGCGATCGCAACGGTCGGTGCGGATGAGTAGAACTGGTTGCTCGTCAGCGTGATCGCCCCCGTCTTCGACAGCGCCCGACCGTTGAAGATCGTTCCGTCCCCGACTGCGATCGCCGCGGTCGCCATCAGCGTGCCCGCGAACGTTGCCCCGGCTCCGATCGCGCCCGCACCGTTGACGGCCCAGAACACGTTCGATGCCTTCGCGTTTCCTGCCAGCACCACGTGGCTGCCAGCGGCCATTGCAAGTGCGCCGCCGACCTGAAAGATGAACACGGCGTTCGGATCTCCGGCCGCGTCGATTGTGAACGTGCCGGTGTTCGCCACGGCGCCGGCGTTCGTGTGCACGCCGGGCCCGACGGTCGCGGTCGCGAGGTCAGGTACCAGCGGTGTGCCCGCAGCGCGTCCGACGGCGTTGTCGTAGGCGATGCCCAGGTCGACCAGCGCGGGGTCGGCTGCCGCCCCGGTGTACAAGGTTCCGGTGATCAAACCGGGTGGGAAACCGGTCGTTCCTCCACCCGCGCCGAGGTCGCCGCGCAGCGTCGTGATCGGGCCCGTCGCCGTGTTGCCGACCGACGCGAGGGTCAGCACAGCGAAGGTCGCGGCCGATCCGAGCGGGACGGCGGCGACCGGCGCGGCTGCGGCGACGACCGACACATCGCCTGGACCGACGAGCGTGAAAGCGGTGGAGAACGCGACGACGCTGACGACGGCGATGCGCCGAACCCAGCGACGTGACGGCCTCGTCGGCGTTGTGTGAGCGGTTCTGGTTGTCATCGAGACCTCGTCGTGTCTACGGCCGAAGGCTCTTTCCAACCGTCGAGACGACGATCCCCCCGAACGACAACATCCCGCCGTGTGGTGGTCCTACCACGGATAGTGTTCCCACTTCGCGACGGTCTCATACATGTCGCGGCTGATGCGGCCGGCCCCGAACGCACCCGGGACTAGGATCCTCGCAGTGGAACTGGTCCAAACCCTGCCGGCACGTTGGTACACCGATCCGAACGTGTTCGAGCGGGAGCGTTGGCCGATCTTCGGGTCGTCCTGGGTTCACGTCGCGTACGAGCATCAACTTCGACGGTCCGGCGACTACGTCGCCGAGAACCTTGCCGGCTGGCCGATCTTCGTGCGACGCAACGAGGACCGCAGTCTGGTCGGCTTCTACAACCTGTGTCCGCACCGCGCCGGGCCGATCGTGTGGGACGGCGAAGGTCATCAGGCCAACCTGGTCTGCCGTTACCACGGGTGGGCGTTTCGCAACGACGGCTCACTGCTCAACGCCCGCGACTTCGGATGCGACGTACCCGCCGGGATGGATCTCAAGCCCATCCAAGTCGAGTCGTGGCGCGGCATGGTCTTCGTCTGCCTCGACCCCGCGGTGCCGCCGCTGCACGAGTGGCTGGGTGCCTTCCCGGACGAAGTCGCACACGTCGAGCTCGAGTCGTTTCGATTCCACAGTCGCAGCGTGCGCAACGTCGCGTGCAACTGGAAGACGTACGGCGACAACTTCATGGAGGGCTACCACCTCCCGACGGTCCACCCTGCGATGAGCCGCGAC
>DASWRR010000266.1:0-2540 GCA_036403055.1 Ilumatobacteraceae bacterium
CGGCGACAACCGGTCGCCGCGGACCCATGTGCCGTGGACCACCTTGTTGCCGGTGAACACGAACGCCTCACCGCTTCCGGTCGTCTGCGCCTCTGGGCTCTTGGGGTCGGCCGGGCTCGGTCGATAGTCGACGACCACCACGACGACGTTCGCCGCGTTCAGCTGCCCGAGTGCCGCGTCGTTGTGCGCCTTGCCACTCTGGAACCGCAAGTACGAGCCCGTCTTCGGATCGAACTGCCACTTGACGTTGACACCGTCCATCGCCAACTGGGCGCCTGCCGAGGCGACCCCTTCGACGTCAGCACCCTGCGCCCGATACTTGAACTGCAGCGGAGGCGGCGACGGCACCGCCGGCGACAACGTGAACAGCCCACTGCCTTCGGCATACAGGTTGTGCGGCGCGGCGCGATCACGCGAGCGGAACGACTGACTGGCTTTGCTGGCGTTGCTCTGGACGTTTGCGACGATGAAGTCGGAGCCGTTGATCGCCTTCGTGACGCCGGGGTTGCCGCCACTCCACGCGAAGATCGGCTTGTTCAACGAGCCGAGCAGCTGCACGTCCTGGGTGCGTCCGCTGCGAATCGGGCCGACCGGATCGGGAGTGTTGGTCTGGAACACAGCGGCGAAGCGGGTGAGCTCTTCGACGTTCTCCTCGAACACGATGTCGGCTTGGTTCAGCCCGCTCTGCGGTCGTGCGTCCGGATGGTTGTCGATCTTGACCACCAACGCGGACCGCGCTGCGATCGCTGGATCTTGGATCGGCAATCCTGTCAGTGGCATCACCGGTTCCGCCGGGACCGTTGAAGAGGTGCTGGCTGCCGCCGTCGAGGACGAGGTTGCACCCGCGCTCGACGACGGGGCGGTCGACGCTTCGGTCGATGCACTGGCTGTCGTCGCCGCGGGTGCGACTGCCGTGGTGGCGGACGACGACTTGCCGCCGCTGCTGCAAGCCGTCAGCACGAGCGCGACAAGCATGAAGGTGGACGTTGACTTCGTGTATCTCACGCCGGTAGCACCTCCAGCTCGTCCGCTCCAGGGAACGTGCCGTTGCCACTGTTCGCCAGCTCGAACCACGTCGTGCCGGGCGTCAACAGGATCGGTGTCCCGTCGGCCGCCGTCAACGAGATGGGGCTCAGACGATCGTTGCGCGACCACGTCGCGTCCGTCATCGTCCCGTTCGTGAAGACCACCGCACTGCCGCTGCCGATCGTGCCGCCGTCGGGTGATCGAGCGTCGGCAACGCTGTGGCCGTAGTCGATCCACAGGACGACGACGTTGTTGAACGCGACTCGCGTCCCGTCGGCCATCACGTGCGGCTTGCCGTCTTGCGAGCGTTGGTAGTTGTTGGCCGCCGCGTCGAAGTGCCACTCGGCGTGCACCGCCTCGATGTGCAGCTTGAAGCCCTGCGACGCAGTGCCGGTGGCTGCAGCGCCGGCCGCGCGGTAGTGGAACTGCTGGGCCGGACCCGGCCGATCAGGTGCAGCGTTGGAGCGCAACGACGCAGTGTCGTTGAAGGTGGCGTGCGGCCTGCGACGATTCTTGTCGAGGAACCAGCCGGGCCCTTGGCTCTCGGTGAGGACGAGCAGATCGGATCCGCGGATCGCGGCGACAGCACCCGGGTTCCCGCCGGAGCAGGCGAAGACGGCCCCGTTGAACGATCCGACGAGGTCGACGTCCTGCGTTCGAGCAGAACGGATCGGACCGACCTTGGGCGCATCCTTGCTCTGGAAGACAGTCGCGAACCGGGTCGGCCCTGCTCCCCACGCTTCGAAGACGATGTCGGCCGAGTCGAGCCCCGATTGCGGGCGGGCGCCCGGATCGTTCGACACCTTGACCACTACTGCCGGGCGAGCAGCGACCGCCGGATCAGCGATCGGCAGGCCCGTCAGCGGCATCACCGGGTCCGGCGCGATCGTGGTCGACGTGGTCGACGACGAGGTCGATGTCGACGTGCTGGTCGATGACGCAGTCGACGATGTGCCGGCCGGCTGCGTCGTCTGTGGGGAGGTGTCCGCGACCGTCGTGGCGGGCGCGGAATTGCCGCCTCCGCCGCACGCTGTCAGTGCAAGGGTGATGGTCAGGAGTGAAGCAGTCTTGGCAGATCTCACAGTTCTCTCAGTAGTGCAATGCGCTCTTCGAGCGGAGGATGGGTGTCGAACATACGGTTCAAGCGGCCGAACTTTCCGGCATCCCCGACGCCCGACAGGGGTTGCTCGATCCATAGATGTGCTGTCGCAGTTGTAGCAGAGTGCGTCACGGTGGTGTCGTCGCGCAGCTTCTCCAACGCGGAGATGAGCCCGGGTGGATACCGAGTCATCTGGCATGCACTGACATCAGCGAGGGTCTCGCGGCGACGGCTGACGGCTGCCTGCATCAGCTTGCCGATCAGCGGTGCGAAGATCAGCAGCACGAGCCCGAGCAGGGCCAGCGGGTTGCCGCCGTCGCGGTCGCCGCCGCGGCGGACGCGGCCACCGTTCCACCACATCATCCGCATCCCGATGTTCGCGAGGAGCGCGATGGAACCGACAAGCGTGACGGCG
>DASWRR010000267.1:0-7057 GCA_036403055.1 Ilumatobacteraceae bacterium
AGTGGTCGTGTCGTCAAAGGGGTCAACTTCGTCGGGCTGCGTGATGCGGGCGACCCCGTCGAGCTGGCAACGCGATACGACGGTGAAGGCGCCGACGAGCTCGTGTTCCTCGACATCACCGCATCGTCGGACGGCCGCGACACGATGCTCGATGTCGTCTACCGCACCGCGGAGCAAGTGTTCATCCCGTTGACCGTCGGCGGTGGGATACGCGCCGTCGACGATGCTCGGCGCATGCTGCGCGCCGGCGCGGACAAGGTCAGCGTCAACACCGCTGCGGTGCAACGACCAGAGCTCATCGGCGAGATCGCCGCTGAGTTCGGGTCGCAGTGCTGTGTCTGCGCGATCGACGCGAAACGCCGGCCGAGCGGTCTCGGCTTCGACGTCTACCTCCACGGCGGCCGCACACCGACCGGCATCGACGCCGTCGACTGGGCAGTCAGGGCCGCGAAGCTCGGCGCCGGCGAGATCCTGCTCACATCCATGGATCGCGATGGAACCCGCGACGGTTACGACCTCGATCTCACGTCGGCCGTCGCGGACAATGTGAACGTACCTGTGATTGCAAGTGGCGGAGTCGGTACCATGCGCCACTTGGTCGAAGGAATCATCGAAGGCGGTGCAACGGGAGTTTTGGCCGCCAGCATCTTCCACTTCGGTGAGCACGTGATCGCTGACGCCAAGGCTGCGATGACCGCAGCCGGCATCACCGTCCGACCAGTACCACACGCCTGAAACAGGAAGAGAGCCCGATGTCGACATCGTCGCCGAAAGACAAGATGGAATACCGGCGGCTCGGCCGCAGTGGTCTGCAGGTGTCCGTGTTCTCCTTCGGAAGTTGGGTGTCGTTCGACAACCAGATGAAGGACGACGCGGCGATGGAGTGCATGCAGACCGCGTACGACGCCGGGTGCAACTTCTTCGACAACGCCGAGGCATACGCCGCGGGTGAGAGCGAAGCGATCATGGGCCGGGTCATCCGCGAGCTCGGGTGGCGTCGGCCGACCTTCGTCCTCAGCTCGAAGTTCTACTGGGGGATCGAGCGTGTGCCCAACATGGTCAACACGTTGAACCGCAAGTACCTGATGCAGGCGATCGACGGCTCGCTCGAGCGCATGGGCGTCGACTTCCTCGACCTCATCTACTGCCACCGTGCCGATCCGAACACGCCGATCGAAGAGACGGTGTGGGCGATGTCGGACATCGTCTCGTCGGGCAAGGCGCTGTACTGGGGTACCAGCGAGTGGGCCGCCGACGAGATCCGCGCCGCGTGGGAGATCGCCGAACGCCATCACTTGCACAAGCCGGTCGTCGAGCAGCCGCAGTACAACCTGCTCGACCGCAAGCGTGTCGAGGAGGAGTACGCGCGTTTGTACACCGACATCGGTCTTGGCACGACCATCTGGAGCCCGCTCGCGTCGGGACTGCTCACCGGCAAGTACAAGGACGGCATTCCCTCGGATTCACGCGGCGCGTTGCCCGGGTACGAGTGGTTGAACGAGCTGCTGTCGGACGGGACGGCGTTGGCCAAGGTCGAGCGGCTGCGACCGATCGCCGAGGAGCTCGACTGCACACTTGCGCAGCTGTCGCTCGCATGGTGCGCAGCCAATCCGAACGTCTCCACGGTGATCACCGGCGCCAGTCGCCAGAGCCAGGTCGTCGAGAACTTCGCGGCCATCGACGTGCTGCGGCGGCTCACGCCTGAGGTGCTCTCGAGGATCGATCAGGCGGTCGCATAACGCAGCGTGCCGGCGGTACCCTGCGGCCGTGGCCCTGGACAACGAGAAGCTGCCGATCAAGATGCTCAACGATCGGTTGCTCGTTCGCATCCCCGACAAGGACGGCGAGCGTCGAACGTCGGGTGGCATCTTGATTCCGGCAACGGCACAGATCTCGAAGCGGCTTGTCTGGGCGGAGGTCGTCGCGCTGGGACAGAACGTGCGGTCGGCCGAGGTCGGCGACCGTGTGCTCTTCAGCCCAGAGGATCGCTACGAGGTCGAAGTCGGTGGCAACGACTACATCATGCTGCGCGAACGCGACCTGCATGCCGTGGCCGCGAGCCGCATCGAGGCCAGCACGGGTCTGTACCTGTAGTCGAGGTCAGCGGTTCGTTATCGCCAGGTCGTGCGACGGTGTCGACCCGTAGCATGTCGCCCATGCCGAGCGGCGTGAGGATCGAAGCAAGTGACGAACAACTGTCGAGCATCAAGTACGACGCGTCGGGACTCGTCGCCGCGATCGCACAGGATGCGGAGACCAAGGCGGTATTGATGCTCGCGTGGATGAACGCCGACACGTTGCGGGCGACCCTGGACAGCGGGCGAATGGTGTATTGGAGCCGCAGTCGTCAGGAGGTCTGGCGCAAGGGCGACACCAGCGGTGATCGCCAGTTCGTGCGGGAGGCGTACTACGACTGCGACGCCGACACGCTGCTGTTCATGGTGGAGCAGGAGGGCAACGGCGCCTGCCACACGGGCGCGTACTCGTGCTTCTTCCGTCGGTTCGGCGAATGAGCGGCCTGACGATGCGGCCGAGCCGCGACGAGTTCCGCAGCCTGGCCGCCGAGCACACGGTTGTGCCGGTGTGGACGGAGGTGCTCGCCGACTTGGAGACACCGGTCGCGGCGTACGCCAAGCTCGTCGGCTCGGGCTCGGGCTTCCTCCTGGAATCGGTCGAACATGGCGAGCGATGGAGCCGGTACAGCTTCGTCGGCCGTGACCCTGTGGCGACGCTCGAGCTTCGCGGCGGATCGATCACGACCTTCGGCAACGTGCCGACGTCGGTCCCGCTCGACCGCGGCATGCTCGCCGCGCTCGACGAGTTGCTGCGCATCTACCGCGCCCCGATCATCCCTGAGCTCCCGCCGTTGCAGAGCGGTGTGATGGGGTACCTCGGATACGACATCGTCCGCGAAGTCGAGCACCTTCCCAACACCCCGCACGACGACCGGCAGTTGCCCGATGCGGCCATGAGCGTGATCGGATCGCTTGCCGCCTTCGACCACTGGCGCCAGCGCGTGTACCTGATCGAGAGCGTCCCGGTGCTCGCGATGAACTCGGATCAGTTGGACGAGGCGTACGACGCCGCGGTCTGTCGCGTCGAGCGAGCGGTTGCGGATCTCGCTCGTCCGCTCGCCTACGTCCCGGTCGCGCCGCCGCAAGCGGACGACGAGATGCCAGCAGTTCGCAGCACGATGGGCAACGGGATGTACCAACGCGCCGTCGACGTCGCGAAGGAGCACATCGTCGACGGCGACATCTTCCAGGTCGTTCTCTCTCAGCGCTACGACATCGATCTCGACGCCGACCCGTTCGACTTCTACCGGGTCCTGCGTCAGGTCAACCCGAGCCCGTACATGTACTTCCTCCGCCATCCCGACATCACGATCGTTGGCAGTTCGCCAGAGCCGATGGTCCAAGTGCTGGGACGCAAGGTCATCAGTCGCCCAATCGCGGGGACTCGCCGGCGAGGTCGCGACGACGACCACGATCGGCGAATGGCCGGCGAGCTCAAGGAGAACCCGAAGGAAGTTGCCGAGCACATCATGCTCGTCGACCTGGCGCGCAACGATGTCGGCCGGATCGCGAAGTACGGCACGGTGCATGTCGACGAGCTGATGACGTTGGAGCGCTACAGCCACGTGATGCACCTCACTTCACAGGTCAGCGGGGAGCTCGTCGATGGGAAGACGCCGATCGACGTGTTGCGCGCGACGCTTCCGGCCGGGACCGTCAGTGGAGCGCCGAAGGTGCGCGCGATGGAGATCATCGACGAGCTCGAACCCGTCAAGCGCGGGCCCTACGCGGGTGTCGTCGGGTACGTCGACTTCAGCGGCAACCTCGACACGGCGATTGCGATCCGCACGATGTTCGTCGGCGCGCACGGCGCGTCGTTCCAAGCGGGCGCAGGCATCGTGGCCGACTCGATCCCGGACGACGAAGACCTCGAGTGCCGCAACAAGGCCGCAGCACTGCTGGCCGCAGTTCCGGCGGCACGTCGCATGACCGCGCAACGCAACGCCGTCGGCACGACCGCCTGATCGCGCGTGCTACTTGATGAGGCCGGCGACCAGCAGCACGGTGCCGAGTGCGCCGACCATCAACGTGCCGACGAGTGCGATCGCCGCGAGGCCAGGAACGCTGGTGATCGCGCGGACCGTCGCGTACAGCGCCGGAAGGTCCTTGCGGGCGCGCAACGTCGTGCGCAAGGGCCCGAACGTCTTGGCCGAGATCGCCAGACGCTCGCCCGTGTCGTAGTTGATCAGGGTGTGCGCCGCGCTGCGGGAGTCGTCGATGAACGTGCGGACGTTGCCGAGGAGCGCCGGCGCGACCTTCAACGTCGCCCTCACGAAGAACCACGCAAGTAGCACCGCGGCGGTCGGTGCAAAGCAGATCACGCCGCCGACCACGATCCACAGCGGCCGGCTGCCGTCGAACACCCAAAGGCCCGTGACGAACGTGGCCACGCCGATCATCACCGTGATGCCGGCAATCCCGATGGCGAGGGTGCTGACACGCGACAGCGTCGTGCGCAGCCCGTCCGAGACCCGTACGGCAACGCGTTCGAGATCTGCCATGTCCATAGTGTGGCATCCGTCTGCGGCGCTGCAACACTGACGAGATGGATCTCAGCTGGCTCGGTGATCGGCGCGACGTCGTGGTGATCGAAGGCCCCGACGCTGCCACGTACTTGCAGTCCCAGTCGTCGCAGGATCTGCGCGGCATGCAGGTCGGCGAGGAACGGTGGACGTTCTTCCTGCAGCCCACCGGCAAGGTCGATGTCCTCGCCCGGGTGAAGATGGTCGGCGAGGAGACCTTCGAGCTCGACACCGATCCGGGGTACGGGAAGGTTCTCGAAGCCCGTCTCAACCGATTCAAGATCCGCGTGAAGGCGACGGTCGCCGTGCTGGATCACTCACGTGGTAGCTCCGACGACATCGAAGACCAGCGCATTCTTGCGGGGTGGCCGAAGATGGGCGCCGAGATCGTTCCGGGTGAGACGATCCCGGCGGAAACCGGTCTCGCCGATGTTGCGATCAGCTTCACGAAGGGCTGCTACCCGGGGCAGGAGCTCGTCGAGCGCATGGACAGCCGCGGGTCGACGTCTCCGCGACATCTCAGCGTGCTACCGAGACGGGACGGCGACGAGCCGGGCACGGCCGTGACGCGTGATGGCGCGCCGATCGGGACGATCACATCGGTCGGTACGACGCACGTGCTCGCCTATCTGAAGCGCGGGCAAGAAGGCGACGAGCGAGACTGAACCGGATGCCGTCCGTTTCGCCGAAGACGCTGAGCAAGAACCTCGAGCGGATGCGTTCGCTCGCGATGGCGCTGCCGCAGGTGACCGAAGAGCTGACCTGGGGAACCGACATCAACTTCCGGGTACGCAACAAGATCTTCGCGTTTCCCGGCGACGGCGGGCGACTGACGGTGAAGGCCGAGCGCGAGGAGCTTCCCGCGCTGCTCGCCGATCCGCGCTTCACACCAGCGCCCTACCTCGGGCGGGCCGGGTGGGTCCGCATGGACCTCACCCTGCTGCCGGTCGATTGGACCGAGATCGACGAACTGATCCGCACCTCGTACACCCTGATTGCTCCGAAGAAGCTCTCCGCCGAGCTCCGCTGACCGCCGGGTTTGTCAGCCGAAATCGTCGGCGGTCGCCGGCCGACCGGTGGCAGCGGCGAGCTCGGGCGCGTCGTGCAGCGCCTGCGCGATCCAATCCGGACTTGCCAGGGTTTCGGCTGCCCGTAGCCATCCGGTCGCGGTGTCGCGGTCGCCGAGGGCGGCTGCGCTCCGGGCGACGACGAGCGCGGACATGGGCGACGGTGATCTGCGGTACGAATCGGCGGCGTAATGCGCCGCAGCATCGAACTCGCCGAGTCGCAGAAGGATGCCCGCCAGCGCGTGCTCGGCATGGGGGTTGCCGGTCGGTAGCGGTCGCGGCAGCAGGGCGACGAGGTTGCGCAATGTCGTCGTGTCGGCCGCATCGGGTGGAAGCCATCGCGGCGGCGAGGTGGACGCGAAGTCGTCGACGAGAACGGCCCGTGCGAGGTCAGGGCTCGTCTGGTGGAGTTGCTGGTTCGCGCGGAACCACGGCGATGGAACCTGGCCGGTGAGCATCTTCGAGACGTCGCCGTTGCGCCACGCCGCAGTCTCGGCGCGGGCGGCGGCACTGAGGCCACTGTCGGGCTGATTCGATCCGCGATGGGCGCGCAGCATCTGCAGCTGAGCCATCAACGGGAAGATCGCCGCATAGATCGCGATCGTGCCGAACCGCGGCTTGCTCAACAACCACAGGCCGCCGCCGATCGTGATCGCGAAGCTGGCGTAGAGCATCACGATTCGCGCCCGCTTGCCGACGACGGCTTCGAGGCCGGCGAGCACGATGTTGCCACCGTCGAAGGGGAGGATCGGAAGCAGGTTGAACAGGCCGATGACCGGTCCTGCCCACCATAGGGCGCGTGCTGCGTCCGATGCACCGGCGCCGGGATGGAGCGGGTGGACGCCCATCACCAACAGTGCGATCACGCTGACGGTGATCTGGATCGCCGGGCCGGCGAAGCTGATGCCGGCGCGTTCCCAGCGCTTCAAGTGCCGGGTCGGGACGAACGATGCATAGCCCGCGAGGAGGTCGAGCGAGATCTCGGCGCGTGCGCCTGTGGCGCGTGCCGCGAAGGCGTGGCCCAACTCGTGGATCAGCGTGAGCGCCGCGATGAACGCCGCGAGCCACAGCCCGAGATCGGGCCCGTTGGCGAGCACGACGATGACCATGAACATGTAAAAACCGGGACGGACGTGAACGGGAAATCCGAACAGCCGAAACGCCGGTTGGGAACTCATTGGGAGAGCCTACGCGTGCCGAAACACCCTCCCACCGGCAGTCACCGCGTACACTCGTCTCCCGTGCCGTACGTCTACTCCTTCGATCACAAACACCGTCGTTCTCCCATGGAGTACAAGGATCTGCTTGGAGGTAAGGGCGCAAACCTGGCGGAAATGACCAGCGTGTTGAAGCTGCCGGTGCCGCCGGGATTCACCATCTCGACCGATGCGTG
>DASWRR010000268.1:0-2591 GCA_036403055.1 Ilumatobacteraceae bacterium
TGGTGGTGTTCGGCCGTTGGCGTCGAATGTGAACTTTGTGGCGGGTGCGACGGTGGCGAACTCGGTGGTGTCGGGTGTTGGTGTTGGTGGTGCGGTGTGTGTGTTCACGCCGGTGGCCACGAACTTGGTGGTCGATGTGAACGGGTACTTCTAGCCGCAGTCCGACGTTCAGCGAGCGCGTTCGATGTGTCGGGCGACGAGGTTCTCCAACATCTCCTGATGCCCGGATGACCTCGTCGGCTCGCCGCTCGACATTGCCCGAGTGTGCAGATCGTCGAGCGTCGTGCCCGACATGATCGAGGTGCCGAGGTCGCTGGACCATCCGGCGTAGCGGGCGTGCGGAACGCGTCGAGATCCGCCGTCTCGACGATCGACGCAGCGGCCAGCAGCGAGCGCGCCATCGTGTCCATCCCGCCGATGTGCGCGTAGAAGAGGTCGGTGCGGTCCGTGGACTGACGGCGCAACTTGGAATCGAAGTTCAATCCACCTGTGGTGAACCCGCCGGCGCGCAGGATCTCGAGCATGCCGAGCGTCATCTGCTCGACCGACACCGGGAACCGGTCGACGTCCCAACCGAGGCGATCGTCACCGGCGTTCGCGTCGATGGACCCGAAGATCCCGGCGTTCACGGCGGTGGCGATCTCGTGGGCGAAGTCGTGGCCCGCGAGCGTCGCGTGGTTCACCTCGATGTTGACCTTGATCTCGTCGACGAGGTCGTACTTCTGCAGGAACGCGTGGACCCCGGCGACGTCGTAGTCGTACTGGTGCTTGGTCGGTTCGAACGGCTTCGGCTCGAGGAGGATCGCGCCGCTGAACCCGATCCGCTGCTTGTGCTCGACGACGAGTGTCAGGAACCGGGCGAGCTGATCGAGCTCGCGCTTCATGTCCGTGTTCAACAACGTCTCGTACCCCTCGCGTCCGCCCCACAGCACGTAGTTGGCGCCACCGAGGCGATGGGTCGCCTCCAGGCAGTGCGCCACCTGTCCAGCGGCGAACGCGAACACCTCGGGATCCGGATTCGTCGCGGCCCCTGCCTGGTATCGGGGATTCGAGAACAGGTTCGCCGTGCCCCACAGCAGGCCGACACCGGTGCGTTCCTGATGAGCCGCCGCGGCATCGACCATCTCGTCGAGGTTGGCCGCCGACTCCTTGAAGCTCGCACCCTCCGGCGCGATGTCGCGATCGTGGAAGCAGTAGAACGGGACGCCGAGCTTGGCGAAGAACTCGAACGCGGCCTCCATCTTCTGATGCGCGGCAGCCATCGGATCCGCAGCGGGAGCGAACGTCGGGTGCCACGGCCGGTCGAGCGTCCCGGCGCCGAAGATGTCGAACCCATCCCATGCGAACGAGTGCCAGTAGCAGACCGCGAAGCGAAGGTGGTCCCGCATCGTCCGGCCGGCGACGACGCGGTCCGCGTCGTACCAGCGGAACGCAAGTGGATTGTCGCTCTCGGGGCCTTCGTAGGGGATGCGATCGGTGACGTCGGTGAAGAACTCCATGACGCCGGAAGTTACTGCACCGCGGCGCCGAAGAAGATGGCCGCGGAGTCCTTGACCTCGCGATCACGGGTGATGATCCCGTCGTCATGGCCGTCAATGTCGAACGTCGGGCTCAAGGCCATCGCCTGCAGCGGTGCACCTTCTGCCGCTTCGCCGCACGCGGTCTCGAAACGTTCGACGACGGTGACGCGATCGGAGTCTCGGCCCCCCGGAGTGATCAGCGTGATCGCCAACGGGCGATCGGGACCCATCTCCGCCGTCCGCAGGACGGCACCAAGGGATTCGTCGACGTCGGCGACGATGATGCCGAGCACATCGCACGCCCCAGCGAGATCGGCGAGCTCTCGATCCGCACGGCCGGGGATGCTGATCGTGCCGTCGTGCAGTGCGTCGAGCCACAGTCGCCATCGCAGGTCGTCCTGGCGACGAGCGGCCTCCGCGGCCTGGATCGTCTCGTCCTCGGGTCGGACCGTCTTCACGCCGATCGCTGTGGCAACCGGAGGACCGCCGCGAAGGATCCTCCACGCGTCGCGCCAACCGACGACCAGCGTGTCGAGCACCTCACCGTGCCGGCGCGGATCGTCGGGGATCAGCCGATTGGCGTATGCGAGTGGATTGTCGAACGGAACCCAACCGGCGACCGTGTCACCGAATCGCTCCGACACCCCCTCTACCCAGCGCGGCCACCAGTGGCCCGCGAAACGCGGATCGGCGAAGCCGCCGTCGTTGTCGAACCACTGCGGAACCCGCCGCTCCAGGAGGGTGAACTGCAACCCAACCCCGAGCCCGGCGGCGTGCTGCAACAGGCCGGCGTACCACTCGACCGCGTCACCGTCGAACGCCCCTGCCTTCGGCTGCAACCACGACCAGTCGAGCGTGATCCGAACCGTCGATGCGCCGAGGCCGCGAAGAAGGATGAGGTCCTCGTGGAATCGGGCCCGATCGAGGCGCGACTCTGGAACGACGGCAGCACGGATCACGCGAACGGGCTGCGCGTCCACAGCTCGCCGGTGTCGGTGCTGGCGACGAGCTCCGGCTGACCACCGAGCTCGACCACCTCGATCGGCCCGGGGAAGCCACGCAGCTCGACCG
>DASWRR010000269.1:0-1735 GCA_036403055.1 Ilumatobacteraceae bacterium
GACGCCCTCGGAGTGGTGGCCGGCCTGGTCGCAGTGTCCTCGTCCGGATTCGGGCCGTTCTTCATCCTCGGAACGCTCGTGTTCATGGTCCTGCGCCGCCGCTGGAAGGCCGCAGTGATCGCTGTCGGACCGACCGCACTCGCGTCCGCGTGGTGGTGGACGTTCTGGGGCAAGGATCCCGCCGGCGATTCGCTGCACTCCTCGCTCGCGGCCGTGCCGGCGTACGTCCGCCACGGGATCGAAGCGGTGTTCCAGAGTCTCTCCACGCAGACCATGGTGGGCATCGCCCTCCTTGCGACACTGGCCGTCCTGCTGTGGCGTCAACGCGACAGCAGAGCGCATGACCTGATGCTGGCGCTCGCAGTGACCGCCGGTGCGATGTACGTCGGCCTCGGCATCCAGCGCGGTGGCTTCGGTGTCGAGACCGGAGCGACGTCGAGGTACGTCTACATGGGCGCCGTCTTCCTGATTCCCGCGTTCGGCGTCGCCGTCGATCAACTCGCCCGAATCGCGACGCCGGCGCTGTGGGCAGGCCGTCTGATCCTGCTGAGCGCGACGGCGATGAACGTCGGCGCACTCCGGTCGAATGCCGACGAGTGGGCAGGACGCGCCGCCGCCGAGCGCAACATCCTCGAGCTCGTCGCCGCCTCTCCTGCGACCGCGGCAGTTCCGAAGGGCGTCACGCCGTTGCCGTTCAGTCCCGATGTCAACATCGGCGACCTGCCGGAGCTGATCGCCGATGGCGCGATCCATCCGCACGCCGCAACGACACCCGAAGAGAAGTCGACCGTCGAGGCGGCGTTAGCAGCACACGCCGCTCCCTCACCGTGACGAGATCAGCGACGCCGTAGCCTGGCGGCATGCCAGAGTTCGCCTACACCGAGCTACTGCCGCTCGGGCCGGAGACCACCCAATATCGGCTGCTGACGACCGAGGGCGTGTCGACGATCGAGACCGATGCCGGGACGTTTCTGCAGGTCGCCCCGGAGGCGCTGACCGCGTTGACCGAGACTGCGATGCACGACATCGCCCACTACCTTCGACCCGCGCACCTGCAGCAGCTGCGCAACATCCTGGACGATCCGGAGGCGAGCGACAACGACCGATTCGTCGCACTCGACCTGTTGAAGAACGCGAACATCGCGGCCGGTGGAGTGCTGCCGATGTGCCAGGACACCGGTACCGCGATCGTGAAGGCGAAGAAGGGTCAGTACGTGCTGACCGCGGGTGCCGACGAGGCCGCGATCGCGCGTGGTGTGTACAACACGTACCTCACGTCGAACCTGCGTTACAGCCAGATGGCTCCCTTGACGATGTACGAGGAGAAGAACACGGGCAGCAACCTTCCCGCTGAGATCAAGATCGCGGCGGTCGATGGTGACAGCTACAAGTTTCTGTTCATCGCGAAGGGCGGGGGCAGCGCCAACAAGAGCTACCTGTTCCAAGAGACCAAGGCGTTGCTCAACGAGAGGACGCTGTTGCCGTGGCTTTTCGAGAAGATGAAGACGCTCGGTACGTCGGCGTGCCCTCCGTACCACCTCGCCGTCGTGATCGGTGGCACGTCGGCGGAGTTCGCGTTGGAGACCGCGAAGCTCGCGAGCACCAAGTACCTCGACGCCCTGCCGACCACGGGCTCCATCGCGGGTTACGGCTTCCGTGATCTCGACCTCGAAGCAAAGGTGCTCGCCTTGAGCCAGCAGACGGGCATCGGTGCTCAGTTCGGTGGCAAGTACTT
>DASWRR010000270.1:0-2684 GCA_036403055.1 Ilumatobacteraceae bacterium
GACGACTCGTGCCGCCAGGGCAGCCATCACGGGCGGATCGTCGTTGACGCACCGCGTCCGGTCGAACGTCAGCGCGTGACCGCCGGCGCGGCGAGCCGCTTCGATGTCGAGGTCGTAGAGGACTTCGAGATGATCGGCGACGAACCCGACGGCACTGACGAGGATCGATTGGGCACGACCTTGCGCGGCGAGATCGTCGATCACTTGCAAGATGTCGGGGCCGAGCCACGGCTCCGGAGTCCGACCGGCGCTCTGCCAGGCAATGCCCCAGTCGTCGAGCGCGAGCTTGCCGGCGACCAGTTCGGCAGTGGACCGAAGCTCCACCGGGTACGGGTCGTCGGCCAAGAGGATTCGCTCTGGAAGCGAGTGCGCGGTGAAGAGCACGCGCGTCGGCGCGGGAAGCGCCGCCCGTCTGACGCGAACGTCTTCAGCGATGAAATCGATGAACGCAGGTTCGGTCGCCCAGCTGCGGATCGCGTGCACCGCCATGGCGTGAGGTTCGGCGGCGGCCGACAGGCGATCCAGATACTGACCGACTGAGAACGCCGAGTAGTGCGGGGCGAGGACGAGACCGACGACGCTGCGGAACCCGTCGGCCGCCAGCTCGGCCACCGACGTCTCGATGAAGGGTGCAGCGTGCTTCATCCCCAGCACGACGTGGTACCGACCGTTCGCCAGCTCGTCGAGCGCTGACTGCATCGCCCGCCGCTGGGCGTCGCTGCGCTCGGCCAGCGGCGAGATCCCGCCGATTGCTGCATACCTCGCGGTCAGCTCTTCCAGCTGCTTGTCGCTCGGGGCATTGCCGCGCCGGATGTCGGTGTAGTACGGCAGGATGTCGCCGGGCGTTCGCGGCGTCCCATATCCCATCAGCATGACCGCTGTCCGACGTTCGCTCATCGTGCGGTTCTGCTCTTGACGTGATCGACGACCGCCTCCAGAACCGATGGGTCGGTGTTCGGCTGCACCCCGTGACCGAGGTTGAAGATGTGGCCGGGGTGGCCGTCGTTGTCGGCGAGCACTGCGTCGGTCCCGGCAAGCGCCGTTTCCGTTCCGGCCAGGACGAGCGCCGGATCGAGGTTGCCTTGCACGACGAGGTCGGCACCCATTCTCGATCGTGCGCCGGTGATCGACGTTCGCCAATCGAGACCGAGAACTCCGGCCCCCGCAGCGCGCATCGATTCCAGGAGGTGGTCGCATCCGATGCCGAAGTGGATGCCCGGCGCATCGGGATGAGTGGTCGCGAGTGCGGAGAACACCGCGCTCGAATGCGGCAGCACGAAGGCGTCGTAGTCGGCACGGCTGAGCGCACCAGCCCACGAGTCGAACAGTTGGAACGCGCGAGCGCCGTGATCGAGTTGGCTGGCGATCGATGCAGTGGCGTGCTGAGAGAGGCGTTCCATCACGCGATGCCACAACGCGGTGTCGGTGTGCATGAGGCGCTTGGTGTGTTCGTAGGTCCGGCTCGGACGACCCTCGATCAGGTAGCTCGCAACCGTGAACGGGGCGCCGGCGAAGGCGAGGAGCGGAACGGTGTCCGCGAGTTCGGCCGCAAGGATCTTGACCGTTTGCGAGACGTACGGAGTGTCGGAATCCGGCTCGAAGACTCGGAGGCGAGCAAGGTCGGCGTCGGTCCGCAGCGGCGAGTCGCACACCGGACCGGTGCCAGGCGCAACGTCGATGCCGAACCCGACGGCGTGCGCCGGCACGACGATGTCGCTGTAGAGCACGGCGGCATCGACCCCATACCGGCGCACCGGTTGCAGCGTGAGCTCTGCCGCGAGCTCCGGTTGTTTGATGGCGTCGAGGATGCTGCCGTTGCCGCGTTTGGCGCGGTACTCGGGCAGGCTGCGGCCGGCCTGTCGCATGAACCACACCGGTGTGTGCGCGGCCGGCCGGCCCGTTGCTGCCAGGAGGAACGGTGCGGTCGACATGCGGTCGCACGTTACCGGGCGGGCGCACGAGCACGACCGCTAGCGTGTTCCCATGCCCGCGTCCGGAGAGCATCACCCTGCCTTCGAAGAATATTGCGAGTGCATCTTCGAGCTCGATGAGGACGACGTCGCAGTGATCCAGGCGCGGATCGCCGAACGGTTGCAGGTCAGCAGGCCGGCTGTCAGCGAGATGATCCGTCGGCTCGAGGCAGAAGGCCTCATCACGACCGACGGCGCGATCCGCCTGACCCCGCCCGGTCAGGCGCTGGCACAGCAGGTGGTGCGGCGGCACCGTCTCGCCGAGCGGTTCCTCACCGACATGCTCGGTTTGTCGTGGGCCGATGCGCATCACGAGGCCGGCAAGTGGGAGCACGTGATGAGCGACGCTGTGGAGCAAGCCATCGACCGCGTCCTCGGCAGTCCGACCACGTGCCCGCACGGCAATCCCATCCCCGGTTCGTCCTACCTCGAGCCGACCTCCGTACCGCTCTCGGATGTCGAGGTCGGCAAGTCGTTCACCATCAACCGGATTCCCGAAGAGCTCGAGTTCACTCCGGGACTGCTCGACTTCCTGCAAGAAGCGAGCATCCTCCCTGGGCGCAGCGGGCTGCTCACGGCTGCCTCCCCCGACGGCACGTTGACCATCGAGATCGAAGGACACCACGTGGGGGTCGGCTCGTTCGCCAGCGCTCGCATACTGGTGATTGCGTGACCCTGCGGGCGACCTTGACCTCGATCGGCGTGATGGTCGCC
>DASWRR010000271.1:0-4189 GCA_036403055.1 Ilumatobacteraceae bacterium
CACGAGTCGTCGCGGCTGCTGCGGCGTGAAGACCGATCGCCACGTTGCCGTCGTCGGGGGCGGCATCGCCGGTGTCTCGGCCGCGCACGCGGCGATCGAAGCAGGCGCTCGGGTGACGTTGTTCGAAGCAGCGGATCGGACAGGCGGAGTCATTCGGACGACACCGTTCGCCGGCCATCCCGCGATCGACGAAGGCGCCGACGCATTCCTCGCACGCGTCCCATGGGCCGTCGATCTCGCTCGCAAGGTGTCGCTCGGCGATTCGCTGACATCGCCGAGCGTCGGCAAGGCAGCCGTCTGGTGGAACGGCCTCCACGACATTCCCGACGGTCTGCTGCTCGGCATGCCGACCGACATCTTCGGCTTGGCGCGATCATCACTGCTGTCGCGGCGCGGCAAGCTGCGCGCCGCGACCGAACCGCTCCGCCCGCGGACCGACGCGTCACCTGACTCCATCGGCAAGTACGTGCGGTCGCGGTTCGGCAACGAGGTGCACGAGCGTCTCGTCGACCCGCTCGTCGGCAGCATCTATGCCGCCGACACGGACGACTTCAGTCTTGCCGCTGTGCCGCAATTGGCCGAGCTCGCCGAGCGTTCGCGCAGCGTCTTGCTCGCCTCGAGACACCGGCAACCGGCGGCGAAGGGACCGATCTTCTACACGCCACGCGCCGGCGTCGGCGCACTCGTGGATGCGGTCACCGCTGCGATCGTCGCCCGAGGCGCAGCGCTTCGCCTTGGCGCGAGCGTCAGCGAGGTCGCTCTCGACGGGGAGCAGTGGCGGGTCGACGGTGAGGCGTTCGACGCGGTGGTTCTGGCGTGCCCGTCGCGAGTGGCAGCTTCATTGCTCCGAACAGTCGAACCGTCGGTCGAGCCGTGCCTGACGGCGATCCCTGCCGCAGATGTCGCTCTGATCACGATGGCCATTCCCACCGCGGCAGGCTGGCCGAGCCGCTTACGCGGTCTCTCCGGCTACTTGGTTCCGAAGCCGCAGCAGCGATTGGTCACCGCCGTGTCGTTCGGGTCGCAGAAGTGGTCGCACTGGGCCGGCGACGACCAGGAGATCGTCCGGGTGTCGATGGGGCGCGATGGGTTGTCGGCCTTGCACCTCAACGACGAAGACCTGGTCGCGGATGTGCTCGACGAGCTTCGCCATCACCTCGCGCTCGATGCACAGCCGACGGCAGTGCGGGTCAGCCGTTGGCCGAAGGCGTTCCCCCAATACCGCCCGCATCACGCGGTGACGCTGGCGGCTGCGGAGCGCGCGCTCCCGAACGGCATTGCTCTCGCGGGAGCCAGCTACCACGGAATCGGGATCCCGGCGTGCGTTCGTTCGGGGCAGCAGGCCGCCGCGACGGTGTTGCGCGAGTGATTCGCTGGCAGACTGTCGCATGCGGCGACGTTGGCGAGCGACGGGGGTAGCAGCCGGGTTCACCGCGCTGCTCGTCCTTTCGGCGTGCGGCAACGACAAGTCGGCCGCAACCGTCGCAGCAGCGACGACAGCCGCGACCACGAGCACGACGACGTCCACCACGACAGCGCCGACGACATCGACGACGACATCCACCACATCGACGACGAGCACGACGACCAGCACGACCTCGACGTCGACGACCTCCACGGTTGCCGCGACGTTGCCGAACCCGGAGAGCCCGCCGGCCGACCCGAGAGCACCTGAGCCACTCGCCGCGATCGGCACGATCGAGATCCCGAAGATCGGCGTGACCAAGTCGATCTACGAAGGCATCACCCTCACGACACTGGATCATGGACCCGGCCACTGGCCGGGGACGGCGATGCCGGGCCAGATCGGCAACGTCGTGATCGCCGGCCACCGAGTCAGCCACGACAAGCCGTTCCGCCACCTCGAACAGCTCGAACCCGGGGACGACGTCGTGATGACGACAGCGGATGGGCGGTTCGTGTACAAGGTCACCGGTACCGAGATCGTCAACCCGGATGCGCTGTGGATCACGGATCAAACGGCTGACTACACAGCGACGTTGTTCGCCTGCCACCCCGCGGGATCGACACGGCAACGGATCGTCGTGCACCTAGCGCTGGCGCCAAACGGTTAACCGGTCGCGTCACCGCGTGACGGCTATCGTCGCCCGCTGATGTCGATACGAATGCCGCGCCCGTCCGCATCGGCGGCGCTCAGCGTGGGCGGCGGATTGGCCGTCGCGCTGTCGTTGCCTCCGTGGGGGTTATGGCCGCTCGCGTTCATCGGCATCGCGATGTTCGAGGTGTCGCTCGGCGAATCTCCGTCGACTCGCTCGCGCGCGGCGCGAGGTTGGCTGTTCGCCGCGGCGTGGATGTATCCCGGCATGGCCTGGATGTGGTCACTCACCGTTCCCGGATACTTCCTCGCGGCTGCGATCTTCGCGGGCTTCCACGCCGTTGCCGCGATGGCCGCGCCGCGTGGTCCATGGCGCGTGATCGGCAGACCGGCAGCGCACACCCTCGCTGAGGCGCTGCGGCTCGTCTTTCCGTTCGGCGGCGTCCCGTTGGCGACGCTGCCGATCGGCCAATCGGACGGTCCGTTCGCGGGCACGGTCCGAGTCGGCGGCGTCATCCTGCTCACGTGGGTCGTGTTCCAGATCGGGTTCGCGCTTGCTGGACCATCGCCCTTCGTGCCGCAGATGGCGCGCACTCGCGGTCGTCGAACTCGCGGCGAATGGCACGGTGCGATCGCATTCGCTGCGGCGATCGTGATCGTCGTGGTCGCGACGACGGCCGCGCCGACGGGAACCAGCGCATCGCGAGGCGTTGCCTCCCTTCGGGTCGCCATCGTCCAGGGAGGCGGCCCGCAGGGGACGCGTGCGATCAACTCCGATCCGCGTCAGGTCACCGACCGACATCTGCAGGCCACTGCAACGATCCAACCGGGCACGGCGGACCTCGTCGTCTGGCCGGAGAACGTCGTCGACGTGCCCTCGTTCCAGAACAGTCGCGAGCTGTTCGAAGTTGCGGCGGAGGCCAAGCGCATCGGTGCACCGTTCGCCATCGGCATCACCGAGGACGCGCCCAACGATCACTTCATCAACGCCCAGGCCGTCGTCGACGGTAGGGGTGCGGTGGTCTCGCGGTACGAGAAGGTCCACCGCGTGCCGTTCGGCGAGTACATGCCGCTTCGCGGATTGCTGCACGCGCTCGGCGCGCCGACGGATCTCGTGCCGCGCGACGCGGTTGCGGGCGGAGGGCCTGCGTATCTCGACATCCCGACTGCGGCGGGCACGGTCCGTGCGGCAACGGTGATCTCGTGGGAGGTGTTCTTCGCCAACCGCGTCGAGGACGGCATCGATCACGGCGGGACGTTCATCCTCAATCCGACGAACGGTTCCAGTTACACGGGGACGATCCTGCAGTCGCAACAGATCGCGTCCTCACGTCTCCGCGCGATCGAGAACGGGCGGTGGGTCGTGCAGGTCTCGCCGACCGGGTTCAGTGGGTTCGTATCACCGAGCGGTCAGGTGCTCGACCGCACTGCCGTCAGCGAGCAGAAGGTGATCATCAGGACGATCGCGTTGAAGTCGGGACGGACGTGGTACTCGCACCTCGGCGACACACCGTTCGTCATCCTGATGTTGCTCGTGCTGTTGGGCGCGTGGGTGGTGCCCGGGCGGGCGTGGCGTGAGCGTCGGCGAGCTACACCTCCAGCATCAGAGTGACGGGTCCGTCGTTCACCAACGACACGAGCATCTCCGTCCGGAACCGACCCGTCGCAACGGTGGCTCCCGCGCCGCGGAGCTGATCGATCACCGTCGAGATCAACGGCTCTGCGTGCTCCGGCCGTGCGGCGTTGATCCAGCTCGGCCGGCGCCCACCCGAGGTGTCGCCGTACAGCGTGAACTGACTGACGACCAGCACCTCGCGCGTGGTGTCGGCGATGGAGCGATTCATCACGCCGTTGTCGTCGTCCATCACGCGCAGTCCCCACACCTTGTCCGCCAGCTTGCGTGCCGTTGCATCCGTGTCGTCGTGAGTGACGCCGATCAGCACGCACAAGCCAGGACCGATCTCACCGATGACATCGCCCCCGACCGACACGGATGCCCTGAGGACTCTCTGCACCAGACCACGCATCGACCGAGTCTGCCGTACAGAATGGGTCGGTGATCGAACTACGAGCCGGATCAGCCTCATGCACCGTCAGTCCCGCCGATGGTGGGCGCGTCGCGTCGCTCAGCGT
>DASWRR010000272.1:0-2295 GCA_036403055.1 Ilumatobacteraceae bacterium
GCCGCCCGCGCGATTGCCGATGCCACCGGGTGCTCGGAGTACCTCTCGAGCGACGCCGCGAGTGACAGCACCTCTTCCTCCGTCACCGGTCCGACGGCGGTTACACCCGCGACAGTCGGCGCACCTTCGGTGACGGTCCCGGTCTTGTCAAGAACGACGGTATCGACGTCGCCCGCGCGCTGCAGGATCTCGCCGCCCTTGATCAGCAGTCCGAGCTGCGCACCGCGACCGGTGGCGACCATCACCGCCGTCGGCACCGCCAGCCCCATCGCGCACGGGCAGGCGATGATGAGCACCGACACAGCGGCCGCGATCGCGCGTGGCACCGCGGCCACGTCGGCCGCGACATACCAGACAAGAAATGTTACGATCGCGATGGCGACCACGACCGGCACGAACACCGCGCTGACCCTGTCGGCCAGACGCTGGATCGGCGCGCGCGAGCTCTGGGCGTCGCGCATCAACCTGACGATGCGCGCCAGCACGCTGTCCTCGCCGACGCTCGTCGCGCGATAGCGAAATGCGCCCGTCGTATTCAGCGTCCCGCCCACGACGGTTTGGCCGCTGCGCTTCACCACCGGAAGGGGCTCACCGGTCAACATCGACTCGTCGACTTCGCTCTCGCCGTCGATGATGATTCCGTCGACCGGGACGCGCTCGCCGGGGCGCACCATTACGATCTCGCCGGGCTTCACCTCGGACAATGCGACGTCGGTCCAGCGGCCATTCCGCTCGACGCGCGCCATCGGTGGCAACAGCGTCACGAGCTTGCGCAGCGCCTCGGTCGTGCGTCGGCGCGCGCGGGCTTCGATCGCGCGCCCGGCGAGGACAAGGCCGATGATGAAAATCACCGCCTCGTAGTAGACGTCGGGCGCGATGCCGTTGCGGGCGAACAACGAGGGTGCGACGGTGGCGACGAGCGAGTAGATGAACGCCGACCCGGTGCCGAGCGCGACGAGAGTGTTCATGTCCGCCGACTTGTGTCGCGCGGCCCTCCAGGCCCGGCGATAGATGTCGCGGCCCGCCCAGATCAGTATCGCGGTCGTCACGACCAGCAGAGCGTAGTTGGCAACCGCGCTCGCCATCATCGCCATCGACACGATCATCGCGCCGACGCCGGTGATGACGCTGACTCCCGCCTTGATCGTGAGGGCGCGCGCTTCCCGGGCTTCCGCATCCTCGGCCGGCGTCTCGAGGGTCGGCGGCGCCTCGCGCGGCGGCAGCTGGGCGTCGTACCCCGTCGCGCGCACCGCTTCGATCAGTCGCTGGGGGTCGATGGCCGCGGGGTCATAGCGGACCGCGGCGGTATTCGTCAGCAGGTTGACCGACGCATCGACGACGCCCGGCTCGGATGAGAGTGCCCGCTGCACCCGCGCCTGGCACGCCGCGCAGGTCATGCCGGTCACCGGAAACGAGATCGTTTCCTGTTCTTCACCCGGTGCTTCGACGCCAATCTGTGTAGTCACGCTGCCTCCGCGCGACTAAATCAATATACCCCCCTCCCCTATGTCAACCTCGAGCTAATCGATCACCCGGTCGAATCGCACCGGGTTCGGCACATCGAAGCTGAAGTGCCACCACTCCTGGTCATAGTTGACGAAGCCCTCGGACTCCATCGCGGTTTTCAGCTTCTGCCGATTCACCGCCGCCACGCCGCTGGCGTTGGCAGTGTGTGCCGCTGACGAAAAAGTGTCGAACGGCGTCCCCATCTCCAGCTCGCGACCGCTGCCGAGGTCGATCAGAGTGCAGTCGATCGCGAGGCCGAGGTTGTGCCGCGACCGACTGGCGATATAGCCGTTGTCGAGGAGATCGGGTCGATTGACGCGTCTGGTCCACTCGACCATCGCCAGAGTCGCGCGCACTGGACGGTAGGCATCGAACACCTTGATGCCGAGGCCGTCGGGGCGCAGTCGTCGCTGGACACGCGCGAGAGCGGCGGCCGCTTCGCGACGAAGCAGTGCGCGGTTGCCTAGATAACCGGGGAGGGAGGCGCCGGTGAAGTTGTCGGACGTCGCGTAGCGAAGCGTGACGACGATCGTCGGATCGAGCGCGCGGATATCGGCGAGCAGGCTGTCGGCGGCGGCGTCCGAAGCGATCGCGAGGTCGGCGGTATTGACCGGCGGCGCGACCGGCGCCGAGCGGGTCGCAGGGTTGCAGGCGACGCAGGAAATCAGGACACACCATAAAGCGATCGCGTGCGGGAACCGCATCAGACTGGATCTCATCGCCAAAGAATAACTCGGCGGCAGCCGCGTCGACGAGGCATTCCAGTCGCGCACGCGTTGGGACATATTG
>DASWRR010000273.1:0-7331 GCA_036403055.1 Ilumatobacteraceae bacterium
CGGTGCCGATTCTCCGGAACGGGAAGCGGCGCCGGACAATCACCGGGGTCGTACATCTTGGAGAACTCACCGGCGGCGCTGTACGGCGGATGAGGGCGCAGGTACGAGAGGTGGGCGAACCATGGCTCGTCGCGCTCATCGAGCCAGTCGAGGAAGACGTTCGTCAGGAACGTCGATGTCGACAGCTCTGCCGGTCGTTCGTGCTCGAGCATCAGCGCCGAAATGGGATCAGTGAAGTCGTACCCCTTCGAGTTGAGCCACCGCAGCCACGGCAGTTGCCATCCGCCCATGTCCAGGACGGCGTCGAAGCCTGGGAGCACACCTTCGTACGTCGACAGGCGCGGATCTGACGGGTCGTCGACCACTCGTGGATCGACACCTTGGTCGGTGTAGCCGAACAGCGCTGGTCGGTACCCGGCGCGTCGCGCCGCATGCGCCACGTTGTCGAAACGGCTGTCGAGCGGCGTCCCGTTGGCGACGACGCGGTTGTTCATCTGGTAGGTGCCGGTGTACAGCGCCGCCCGGCCGGGCGAGCACGGGGCGGCCTGGGAGTAGTGCTTGGTCAGACGAACGCCATGGGCAGCGAGCTTGTCGAGCGCCGGTGTCTTGACCACCGGATGTCCGCCGCACGACAAGCAGTCGGCACGAAACTGATCGACCGTGATCAGCAAGATGTTGGGTCGTGCGGGTTGGTCTTGGCCCATCTACGGCAGAATACGTCGGTGAAGTTGCGGCGACGGGCCATGACGCTGATGGCCACCACGGCATTGGTGCTCACGGTTTCGACCGCCCAAGCGTCGCCGGCGGTTCGCGCTGATGTCCCCGAACTGTCCTGGTGCACGAGCGACGCAGGTGTCGCGATCGGCTCCACCGGCTCCAGCGTCGCGTGTCTCCAGTTCACGCTCGCCGCGCTCGGTCTGTACCACTCGACGCTCACGCAGAAGTACGACAAACCGACGGCGGAAGCCCTGGCGATCTTCCAGTCGAATCACCCGCCGTTGCGCGTCGACGGCGTCGCGACACCGCAAGTCCTCACTGACCTCGGGATCTACTCGGGCGTCGACGCCGAGCCGGCGCCCGTGTGCCTCGCGGACGCCCGCCTCGGGATCGGATCGAAGGGTGATTCGGTCAAGTGCCTGCAGGACGAGTTGATCAAGGACGGCTACCTCACCGCGAAGTCGACGGGAACGTTCGACAAGCCGACATCTGATGCTGTGCGCGCGTTCCAGTTCGCGACACCACCGCTCGGTACCGACGGCGTCGCCGGTCCGTCGACACTCGCCGCGCTGGGGATCTGGAGCGGCAAGACCACGGAGCAGGGCGGGCCCGTCATCGCTCACGCTCCGGGAGGTCCGTGGCCTGCGGCTCGCGAGCCGTTCCCCAACTGGAACCTCAGCCGCGACGGCATCCCGTACTACGGCAACCATGTTCCGTGCACGAAGGAAAAAGCGGACATCATCGCCGCAGAGTTCGCCAAGGACGGCGCCGACGACGCGACCCAGCAGTGGGCGACGTACATCGCGTCGCGTGAAGGCGGCTGCAACGAGAAGACGGTCAACGTCAACGCCGCGACGCGCGACGACTCGCACTGCACGTTCCAGCTCAACGCGCTCGCCGGGATGTTCGAGCCGCATGGTGAGTTGGGTCGGCGCGGGTGGACCGTCGACAACGTGAAGGAGTCGATGACGAACTGCGCGGATGCGGCCAGCGATCTGTGGGTCTACTGCGGTCGCGGACCCTGGACGCCGCCGTACGCGTGCACGAAGCCGTGGGCCGGCGACCTCGGCTTCGGCGACGCCTGAACCGCACCGGACACACTGCTCACCGCCACTCCGACGGGCGCTCCATGTGATCCGAGACCGTGCAATCGTCGTTGAAGACGACGAAGCGGTCGAACCCACGGAGGAACCAGCGGTCGTGAGTCACCGCGATGACCGTCCCCTGGAACTCGGCGAGGCCGGCTTCCAACGCCTCAGCGGAAACGAGGTCGAGGTTGTCGGTCGGCTCGTCGAGCAGCAACATCGTTGCTCCACCGAGCTCGAGCAGCAGGATCTGGAACCGAGCCTGCTGGCCGCCGCTCAGCGTGTTGAACAGCTGATCGGCGCAGCCCTGCATCTCGTATCGACGCAACATTCCCATCGCGGGGCCGCGCACGACATCGTTGTCGTGGAGGATCTGCAGCAGCGTCCGTCCGTTCCAGTCGGGATGTTCGTGCGTCTGGTTGAAGAGACCGGGCACCACGCCGGAGCCGAGGCGGACGTCGCCGGTGTGCGCCACCGTCGTGTCGCCCGAGAGCACTCGCAGGAAGTGGCTCTTGCCGGCCCCGTTGCCACCGAGGACTGCGACTCGCTCGCCGTACCACAGCTCCAGGTCGAACGGATCGGTCAACCCGTCGAGCTCGAGTCGACGGACCGCCAGCGCGCGTTTGCCCGTGCGTCCTCCACCGAGGCGCATGTCGATGCGTTGTTCGCGCACGAGCTCAGGCGCGTCGCTGCGCTCGAGGAACTGCCGCAACCGGCTCTCGGCCGCCTTCAGGCGAGGCGCGAACTTGTCGCTGAGCTTGGCTCGCTGGCGCATCACCACCACTTGGTCTTCCAGCCGCTTGCGCTCATCTTCGTAGAGCGCGTGCGCGTGTTCGCGGTTCTCCAGCCGGGCCTGGCGGGCGTCGTGATACCCCGCGAATCCGCTGCCGTGAGTCCACGCGCCGCTGGCCTCGACGGTGACGATCTTCGTCGACGTCGCGGCGAGGAGCTCGCGGTCGTGGCTGACGAAGAGGACCGTCTTGCGAGTGCCGCGCATCTCCTCCTCGAGCCAGCGTTTGCCGGGGACGTCGAGGAAGTTGTCGGGCTCGTCGAGCAGCAACACGTCGTAGTCGCTGCGCAGCAACGCCTCGAGCGCAAGGCGCTTCTGCTCGCCGCCGCTGAACGTGCGCAGCGGCCGTCGCTCGAGCTCGGCGAACGGTTCACCGATCGCCTTCGTGCAGCACGCGTCCCAGAACACCTCGGCGTCGTAACCGCCGGCGTCGCCCCACTCGGCGAGCGCGGTGGCGTAGCGCATCGGGTCGGCGCCTGCGACAGCTTCGGCCTTCGCCAATCGCGCCGCGGCGTCCTGCAGGCGTTGTGGTGCCAGTGACACCATGAGATCGCGCACCGTTTGGTCGTCGTCGCCGACCAGCTGACGCATCACGCCGAGCCGGCCGTCGATCGAGATCGTGCCGGAGGTCGCCGTTGCTTCACCGGCGATCAGCCGCAGGAGCGTGCTCTTGCCGACGCCGTTCGCGCCGACGAGCGCGACGCGCTCGCCGTTGCCGACGGAGAAGCTGACGTCGCGCAGCAGCTCGGCGCCGCCGGGGCGTCGCCAGCCCACGTGGCTGACCTGGATGGAACCCATAGTGGTCGTGCACGCTATGCCACGGTCCGCCGGGAATGCCGACGAGTTACACTGGAAACCGATGTTGCAGAAAGCTCAGCCGCCGACCACGCTGCCCCAGGCCAACGAGCCGTGCTGGTGCGGGAGCGGTCGGAAGTACAAGCGTTGCCACAGGCCCCTCGAAGGTCGCGTTCTGCAGGGCGTCGTCAGCCCGCGCCGCGAGGTTCCTCAGCACATCGCCCGTCCGCCGTACGCCGACAGTGGTGTCCCGGTGCGCTGGGCCGAACCGCGGGTGAAGTCGCCCGAGGTCATCGAGAGGATGCGCCACGCCGGCATCGTTGCCGCCGACGTGCTCCGCCTTGCCGGTGAGATGGTCGACGTCGGCGTGACGACCGACGAGATCGATGTGTACGTGCACGACCTGTGCATCGAGCGCAACTCGTATCCGAGCCCGCTCAACTACAACCACTTCCCGAAGAGCGTGTGCACGAGCATCAACGAGGTCATCTGCCACGGCATCCCCGATTCACGGCCGCTGCAGGACGGCGACATCATCAACATCGATGTCACCACCTTCGTCGGCGGTGTGCACGGCGATACCAACGCCACGTTCCTCGTCGGCAACGTCGACCCCGGCAGCCGTCAACTCGTGCGCGTCACCGAGGAGTGCATGTGGCACGGGATCGAAGCGGTCAAACCCGGCCGACCCATCAGCGACATTGGCCGGGCCATCGAGAACCATGCGAAGAAGTACAAGTACGGCGTCGTGCGCGCATTCATCGGCCACGGCATCGGCGAGCAGTTCCACTCCGACATCCAGGTGCTCCACTACTACGACGAACGGGCCAACACGATCATGCGGCCGGGCATGACGTTCACGATCGAGCCGATGATCACGATGGGCGCATGGCAGCACAAGATGGTGTTCGACGACAACTGGACGGCCATCACATCCGATGGTCGGCGCACCGCGCAGTACGAGCACACGATCTTGGTCACCGACGACGGGTTCGACGTGTTGACTGCTCCTGGCGCGGTGTCGCCGTCTCCCCCCTGGACGCGCTGACCGTTCGTCACTCACCGTTCGTGCTCACCTCGGCCTGATCCAAATCGGCCGATGGACGGCCAACGCGTAGTGTCGGTGACATGCAGTCGCCGGTGATCAGCAGTCGCCGTCAACTCGACCGGCGCATCATTGCGCTGGCGATTCCGGCGCTCGGGACGCTGGCGATCGAGCCGCTGTACGTCCTCGTCGACACGGCAATCGTCGGTCGGCTCGGAACTCCACAACTGGGTGGTCTCGCGATCGCGACCACCATCTTGTTGACGGTGATCTCGATGACCGCGTCACTCGAGTACGGCGTGACCCCCGATGTCGCGTTCGCTCACGGCGCCGGTCGATCCGGCGAAGCGCGCGATGTCGCGACGGCGGCATTGCGGCTCGCGGTGATGATCGGCGTGCCGATGGGGGCTGTGGTCGCGGCGGCGGCGCATCCACTGGTCTGGTTGCTCGGCGGCCGCGGCGCGGTGCTCGGGTACGCCGTCACGTACTTGCGGATCAGTTGCATCGGGCTTCCGTTCGTGCTGATCACCTACGTCGGTCACGGCGTCATGCGCGGTGTCAACGATCTGCGCAAGCCACTGCAGATCGTGCTCGTGGCGAACGTGTTGAACCTCGTGCTCGAAGTCGTCGCGGTGTACTGGCTCGACCTCGGCGTCGCGGGGTCCGCGTGGAGCACGGTGGTGGTGCAGATCGGCGCGGCCGCGATGTTCTTCCGCGTCCTGCGACCACATCGCGGTGGCCGGCGACCGACGAGTGAACGCATGCGGAAGCTCCTGCGAAGTGGCGTGCACTTCGCCGTCCGATCCATCGCGATGTTCGCGGTGTGGAACACGGCGACGGCCGTGGCCGCACGCGTCGACACTCCGACGCTCGCGGCACATCAGGTGTTGACGCAGCTCTTCATGTTCTTGGCGCTGATGCTCGATGCACTGGCGATACCGGCGCAGTCGTTGGTCGCGGGCGCGCTCGGCGCGGACGACACCGAGCAAGCGCTGCTCGTCGGACGGACGAGCAACCGGCTGTCGTTGTGGTGCGCGGTCGTGCTCGCCACGGTCCTTGCGGGCTTGAGCCCGCTCCTGCCGCATGTGTTCAGTGCGGACCCTGCAGTGCACGCTCGACTGACCGCGGGGTTGTTGATCCTCGCAGTGATGCAGTTCCCAGGTGCGATCGCGTTCGCGTTCGACGGTGCACTGATCGGCGCGCACGACGAACGGTGGCTTGCCCGTCAAGCGGTGATCAACCTGCTCGGGTTCGCGCCGTTGGCGATCGCCACGTTGGCCTTTCCGCGACTCGGCCTCGCCGGTCTGTGGGGCGCACAGCTGTCGTGGATGACGCTGCGCGCCTTCGTCAACTGGCGACGCTGGGAGTCGCGGCCATGGCTGCGGGCAGCGGAATCGAAGCCAGCAATCGCGCCGTGAGGCGAACCGATGTCGCGCTGAGGCCACTTCCCGCGGCGTGGTAGCGGACCCAGTCGGTCGCCGCATCCGAACGCAACACCGCGGCCACATCGTCGAGACGATCCGTGAGGCACGTGATCACAGGAACGCTCGGCAGCCAGGCACCATCGCGGTCGATGACTGCTTCGATGCGGCGGGTCTGGTTGGCGATCAAGATCTTCGGCACCAAGCGCTCGCGGGCCCAACGCTGAAGAGGCGGTGACAGCGCCGCGACGTCGACGCGCGGCGCAACGAACCGCTGCTTCGCGAACCGCACCTCACGCCGACCCCACCAGCACTCGTCTGGATCGATCAACCCGCTCGTCACGAGCGGTGCCCCGGTCGGCGCGTCGCTGACCGCGCCGACGAGACCGTAGTACTGGTCGCGAAAGTCTGCCGTGAACCTGGCGATGTCGCCGAGCGTCGGCCCGCCGTTGTGCGCTTCGGCCGTCTCGGCGATGAGCCCCGACCACTTCGCCGGCATCGCAATGTTCGCGAGTCGTTCGAACCGCGGCCCGAATGCTCGGTGGACCTCGCGCTGCGCGCCGCCGACCTCCCACACGCCGGCCCACACGCGGACGTTCGCGTCGAAGACGTGCGTCGGCGACCACCACATCCACCGCAACGCGGCGCGACGCGAGACGTCCTCGCGAATCGGCGCGACGTCGCGCGTCGACAGCATCGACAATGGAAGCACGAGCCCAATGCGTCCGCCCGGTCGCACCAATCGCGTGGCGAGTGCAAGGAACTCGGCCGCGGAGTCGGCGTACGGACCGCCACCGAACCTCGATCGTCCGCCGCGTGAAGTCGCAGCCGACAACTGGTTCAGGAACGGCGGATTGCCGACGACTGCATCGAAACGACGTGCTCCCCAATCCATCGAGAGCGAGTCGCCATGGGCCCACGGCGTCGATGGATCGATGTCGACACCCGTCACCGCGGCGGTGTCGATGAACGGTTCGAGGAATCGACCGTCTCCGCACGCCGGATCGAGAACCGTGCGCGGCGTGAAATCTCGTCGCACTTCGGCGACCACGGCATCTACGAGATCAGTGGGTGTGTACCAGGCGCCCAGCAGCTTTCGTTGTGACACCGGCATGGCCCGAGCGTAGGGTCCCACCCCGTGACCGACGCGGCAGGCCGCTACCTCACCTTCGGGCGCGACGAGTGGGCCGAGCTCCGCGCGACAACGCCGCTGACGTTGAACGCGGACGATCTCGACTCGCTGCGCGGCATCAACGAGAACATCGAGCTCGACGAGGTCGCAGCGATCTACTTGCCGCTGACGCGCTTGTTGAACCTCTACGTCTCCGCGACGCAGCAGTTGCACAAGGTCTCCGGCGAGTTCCTCGGAACGACGTCACCGCGGGTGCCGTACATCATCGGGATCGCCGGCAGCGTTGCCGTCGGGAAGAGCACGTTCGCCCGCATTCTCCAGGCACTGCTCGCGAGATGGCCCGATC
>DASWRR010000274.1:0-1500 GCA_036403055.1 Ilumatobacteraceae bacterium
GAAGCCGTCCGATTTGAGCACGCCGTAAATGGCGCTGCGAACGTCTTCATCATCGTCCACCACGGCAATCCACGGCATGTCCCCACCATCGGGCTTCATGCCGCTGAAGATAGCACCGGGACGAGAGCGCCACAATTATGCGTGACGGCTGCGCTCCTATACGTAAGTATAGGGTCCAGACCGCGACTAGTGCGTCGCCTCGCTCGACGCCTTCAGCTTCTCTGCCATCAGAACGAGGTCCGCCAATGACGCGGCAGCCATCTTGCGCATGACGTTGCCGCGGTGCACCTTCACGGTGATCTCGCTGACGCCGATGTCGCTCGCGATCGCCTTGTTGGCGCGGCCGGTGACGACGAGTGCCATGACCTCGCGTTCCCGCTGCGTCAGGGAGTCGAAGCGCCCGCGGAGATCGGCGACCCCGCGGTCCTTCGCCCGCTGAACGCGATCCTGTTCGAGTCCCGATTGAATTGCATCGAGCAGATCCTGATCGCGAAACGGCTTGGTCAGGAACTCGATGGCGCCGCCTTTGATGGCACCGACGGACATCGGGATGTCGCCGTGTCCGGTGATGAAGATGATCGGCAGACGAAGCCCGGCATCGGAGAGCTCACGCTGGAAGTCGAGGCCGCTCTTGCCCGGTAACCGGACGTCGAGCACGAGGCAGGTCGGGCCGTCCGGCCGCCCCGACTTCAGGAACTCCGAAACGCGGTCATATGCGCTGACCGCCAAGCCCACGGAGCGCAAGAGCCCGTTCAACGCGTCGCGGACGTCCGGATCGTCGTCGATGACGACAACCGTGTCGACGGCTTCACGCATGGGCGTACGCCGGCAGGGTGAATTGAAACGTCGTTCCCGGGCCTGCGTTTGGCGAGGCCGATAGCTGCCCCCCGTGAGCGTGGACGATCGAACGGCAGATCGAAAGTCCCATGCCCATGCCGCTCGGCTTGGTCGTGAAAAAGGCGTCGAACAGCGTGCCGGCGTGATCCGCGGAAATCCCGGCACCGCTGTCGGTCACGGAGACCAGCACGTTGTGCGCCTCGTCCTCTTCGGTTCGGATGACCAACACGCGCGGCCCCGTCGTGACGTGCTCCATCGCTTCGATGCCGTTGGTGACGAGATTGACGATCACTTGCTGCAGCTGGATCCGATCGCCGTTGACCGAGGGCAATGGGTCCGCCAGCTCCGTGCGCATCGAGACGCGATGTCCGGCAAGCTCGTGCTGCACCAAAGCGATGGACTCGGCGACGACGTCATTGATGCCGAACGGGATCTTCTCGGTTTCCGCTCTGTCGAGGAGCGCACGGATGCGTCTGGTGACCTCGCCCGCCCGATGACCGTTCTTGATGATGCTCTCCAACGCGCTGCGCGCCTCGTCCAGATTCGGCGTGCTGCGGTTGAGCCAACGCCGGCAGGCTTCGGCGTTGCTGACGACCGCGGTGAGCGGCTGGTTCACTTCGTGCGCGATTGATGCGGCAAGCTCACCCAAGGCAGTCACGCGCG
>DASWRR010000275.1:0-2047 GCA_036403055.1 Ilumatobacteraceae bacterium
CTTGCGCTCCGTCACGTCGATCGACGAGCCGATCACAGCCACGAGGTCGCCCGCAGCGTCGAACATCGGAGTGTTCGTCACAAAGACGGTGATGGAACGCCCGTCGCGAGTGGTGACGTTGTACTCGCCCGTCCACGACTCGCCCTCGAGCATCGCGGCGACCATCGATTCGAGAACCTCCGGTCCCTCCTCTCGACGAATCAGCTCCGTCGACAGCCTTCCGATCGCTTCATCCGCCGACCAGCCGTAGACGACCTCCGCGGCTCTGTTCCAGTAGATCACGGTTCGGTCGAGCGCGACGGCGACGATCGCTTGACCGGCTGCCGCGAGTAGATCGGATTGGAATCGCATGGAATCGCTCGCCATCCGAGCACCGTCGATGTCGATGGCTGTCGCGATCCACCTCACGAAGTGATCCGAGGCGTCCGCGGTCGGCTCAGCGTGAATCGAATGCCATCGGTACATGCCGTCGACGAGCCGGAGACGCACCTCGCCGTCGAACGGTGTCCGATTCGCAAGGGCGTGGTTCCAAGCGACCGAGGCATCGACGACGTCGTCGGGATGCACGAGCGCGATCCAGTCCCAAACCGACGAAATGAGCGGAGCCGCAAATGCCGATGCGTGCTCGCTGAGCCACTCCGTCGAACCGTCGTTCGAGAGCGTCCACACGAGGTGCGGCATCGCGCCAGCGACGGCGTGGAACGCGGCCTCGAAGCCGTCCTTCGCTCGCCACGCGCTGGTCGCCATCTGCCTCCGTGCCGCATTGCCGTCCGCTGATGCGCAACCGGGGTCTCGAGCAACGTGGACGTTGGCGGACAAGTACTGCCGCTACGTCGCGCGGTGGCGGGGTGCACCGTGCGGACCGATGCTACACCGCAGGTGACAGGCGGTGTGGTGGACTTCTCGGATCCTCACTTGATAGGTAACCGTTTAGTTACCTATTGTGTCGGCGTGGACATCGTGTTCAAGGCACTTGCCGATCCCACCAGGCGTCGTCTGCTCGACGATCTTTTTCGTGAGGACGGCCAAACGCTCGGCGCTCTCGCAGAACGTTTCTCGATGACACGCATCGGCGTGATGAAGCACCTCAACCTGCTGGAAGCGGCGGGTCTGGTGGTCACCAGGCGGCGCGGTCGAGAGAAGTTGCACTTCTTAAACCCGGTCCCGATTCGGCTCGTCCATGACCGATGGGTGAGCAAGTACACCGAGCCATGGGCGGCAGCGCTGCTCGACCTCAAGAACAGAATGGAGACTCCGATGGAGAAGGTATTCGAGATCTACATCCGCACGACACCCGAGCGCCTGTGGCGGGCGATCACCGATCCCGACGAGCGACGCAAGTTCCAGTTCGGGAACACGATCGCGTCGGACTGGCGGCCTGGCGGACGATTCGAGATGACCAATCCGAATGCGCCCGGAACGGTCCTCGGCCAGGGCGAGAACCTGGAGGTCGACCCGCCGCGCCGACTTGTGCAGACGATGGTTGCGCTGTGGGGCGACGACGTGAAGAGCGAAGGGACATCGCGCGTCACGTGGGACATCGAACAGGTCGGCGACTCATGCCGTCTGGTCGTCACGCACGACCAGTTGCGCGAGGGCGCCAACGACCAGTTGTACGGCGGTTGGCCGATGATCTTGTCCGGTCTGAAGACATGGGTCGAGACCGGCGAGGTGCTGACCACGCCGGGTTCGTTGATGTACGGGTACACGTGACCTGATCGCGTCACTTCGTTTGTCGAACGGACGTATGGGGTAGTACCCGAGACCATGAGGTGGAAATGAGGCGGACATGGCACTCGTGAAATCGTTGTGGGCCTCCATACAGGGCGACCCGGTGTTCATGCGACGGGTCAACGGTTGGTTCACGGTCTTCTGGCTCGGCATGATCCCGTTCTCGATCATGTTCCATCTGCTCAGCAGCGTCACATACGTGTCGGCTCTCTCGTTGTGGGCTCTCGTGTCCGGGCATTGGTCCGCTTGGCAGGCCGCGCGCGTGGAGGTCGAACAGATGGCGGAGGCAAAGGAACTGCAACGCAACCCGATCGAG
>DASWRR010000276.1:0-1856 GCA_036403055.1 Ilumatobacteraceae bacterium
CACAATGGTCGCGACGACCAGCCGACGACGGGTGCGCAGCTCCTGGCCGAGGTGATGTACGCCGTAGAGCAGTTGCCGAACGAGCCATCGGCGTTCCCGGCGATCTACGACCTCGCGGTGACGTGCGACGAATCGGGGTTCTTCGAATCGTCACTGGTGCTGTACGACCGGTGCCTACGCTTCGCGATCTCGGACGACGAGCGACAGTCGGCGTATGCGAACCTCTCGGTCGCCTACCGGGCAGTCGCCGCGACGGAGCCCGATCCCGCACGACGAAGCCGGCATCTGCGCGACGGGATGTACGCGGCCACTGCGGCGCTCGACCCTGCTGGCAGCCAGCAAGCACGGCCGACGTGTGTGGCGCTGGCCCACCGCTCGGTGATCTTCGCCGAGCTCGGGCACCATGAGTCAGCGATCACCGATGCGAAGCGAGCCAGGACGCTGGCGATCGAGCACGGGTTGCGACGAGAGCGCGTGGTTGCCGCGGTCGGAGAAGTGATCGCCAGATGGCACTCGACGCTCGACACCACCGTCCTCACCCTCATCGACGAGGCGACATCGATGGCCGACGATCTCGACATCGACGATTGCAGAAGGCCGCTCAGCGCCGTCGAGGTCGATGTGCTGTGGAGCCTCGGCCGCTACGAGGATGCGCGTGCCGTGTTGCAACGCGACATCGAGCACCTGCACACGAAGTTGCATTCGCAGGCGGCCGACCGTTGGCACAAGGTCCGCGCCGCTGTGGAACGGCTGCGCCACGCGTCCTGCGGTGAAGGTGATGCGCTGACGGGGCTGCCCAATCGCGAGTTCCTCGGCCGTTGGCTTCCAGAAGTCCTCGCCGACGACGCGCCCGTCTGCATCGGCGCACTGAACATCGACTGGTTCGCGCAGGTCAACAAGCGCTTCGGCGAGGACGCGGGTGACGGCGTCCTGCAAGAGGTCGCCGAAGTCCTCGAACGCGTCTGCCGTCGCGGTGACTCCGTCGTGCGCACCAACGGCGACGACTTCGTGATGGTGTTGCGCGATGCCTCGCCTGGTGACGCTCGCATCGTGTTCGAACGCGTCCGGCAGTTGATCGCGGCCCGGTCGTGGTCGACGTTGCCCGCCGACGTCCACCTCACCGCGTCCGTCGGCGTCACGGTCGGGAGCGGCGCCATGAACGCGAACAAGCTGCTCGCTGCGGCGAACGAGGCGCTCGGCCAGGCGAAGATGGCCGGCAAGGATCGCATCACCTTCCGCTGACGGCGTGGACGCGCGCACGGCGGCGCGTCCCGCGAGTCGGCGTTCGATTGACGCCCTCCGCAACACGGGCGCCAGTAGCGTTGCCCCGATGGCTGCCCAGGCATGGTTCTCGCGAAGTGACATCGAGGTCGTCCCGGGAACGTCCGCAGTGTTCCAGATGACCATCGTCAACCTCGGCGACACGACGGAATCGTTCTCGCTCGCACCGGTGGGACTCGCGGCGGGATGGACCACGATCCGACCAGGTTCTGTGACGTTGTTCGGCGGCTCGCAAGAGGTTGTCGACATCGAGGTTCATCCGCCGCTGCTGCCGTCGACCACTGCTGGTCCAACGGCGCTCACGGTTCGGATCGTGCCGCAGAGCGACCCCGACGACGTCGGATCGTCGGAGACCACGCTGCAGGTCGGCGCGACCTATACGCGGCGGTTGCACATGCTGCAGCCGGCACTGCGGGCCCGTCGAACCGCGGTGTACGAGATGATGCTCGAGAACCAGGGGAACACGCAGGCGTCCTGCAGGCTCCACCTTCTCGACCCGACCGGCCGCGTCGACGGCGACTTCGATCCTCCTGCCGTCGGTGTCGAGCCGGGCGCCAGCTCCCTCGTTCGATTGA
>DASWRR010000277.1:0-10839 GCA_036403055.1 Ilumatobacteraceae bacterium
TCGAGCCCGGACGGACTGCAATGCCAACACTCGCACACCACGCCCAACCCATCACTGTGCTGTCGCCGCCGTGGCCCACGGCGTTTGCGGACCGCCGCCCGGCACATGTCGGCGACGGCGCCGACGTCGAGCGATTCGTCCGAGCGGCAGGGCATGCGGCCCGCAACCTGCCACCGGTCATCCACGATGCGCTCGTCGACTTCGGTGACGGCGCACATCGATCGGGAGCGTTGTTGTTCAGAGGGCTTCCGATCGGCGACCTGCCGCCCACTCCCCCGACGCCGACGACACCGGCGACGAAGGACTCCGTCAGCGAACTGACGCTGCTGACGGTGGCGCGCCGGCTCGGGCAGCCCGTCGGTTACGAACCGGAGCACGGAGGTCACCTCGTCCAGAACATCGTGCCGACGAAGGCTGCAGTCGAGCGACAAGTCTCGACGTCGTCAAAGGTGCAACTGATGTTTCACACCGAGGCCGCGTTCCACCCGCACCGGCCGAGATACCTGTTGTTGTTGTGCCTGCGCGGCGACCCCTCTGCACACACCACGTTGTCGTCCATCCTCGAAGTGCTGCCGCTGCTGCCGGACGATGTCGTCGATGTGCTTTTCCAGCCGAGGTTCCGCACGGCGATCGACGAGAGCTACCTCCACGGACGCACGTCTGCCGCGGGCGCCGCGATGGCCGTGCTCGCCGGTGATCGTCGGCACGCCTCGGCACAGTCGGTGTCGATGGTGTTCGATGCGGATCTGATGACGGGCATCGACGATGAAGCGCAGGATGCATTGGCGGTCCTCGCCGAGGCGACATCGCGATGCCACACGTCGGTGGCACTCGAAGCGGGTGATCTGCTCGTCGTCGACAACAACATCGCGGTGCACGGACGATCGCCGTTCACGGCGCGCTTCGACGGCACTGATCGTTGGGTGCAGCGCGCCTTCGTCGTCAGCGATCTCGCACCGAGCGCCCACGATCGTCGCGGCAGGGTCATCACCACATACTTCGGTGACTGACCCTGCGTACCAGAATGTCGTCGTGACCCCGGATCTCGCCGAGCGCCTCGCCACCATGCCGCCCGCTCCCGAGCGGGCGTTCTCGAGCGACAACGCAGCGGGCGCGCATCCATCCGTCATCGACGCGGTCGTCGCTGCGAACACGGGTCACGCGGTCGCGTACGGGGCGGATCGATGGACCGCCGAGGTCCTCGCCACGTTTCGCGAGATGTTCGGACCGGCGACCGAGACGTTCCTGGTGTGGAACGGGACGGGCGCGAACGTCATGGCACTGGCGACGATGATCCGGCCGGCTGACTTCGTCCTCTGCACGGAATGGGCGCACATCGCGGTCGACGAGACGGGCGCTCCCGAGCGAGCGCTCGGGGCGAAGATCGTCCCCGCGCCGACGGCGGACGCGAAGTTGCGGCCCGAGCAGATCGAAAGCCTGTCGCGGTTTCGAGGCGACATGCATCACGCCCAACCCGGCGTGGTCTCCATCACACAGAGCACCGAACTGGGCACCCTGTACTCCGCCGACGAGGTTGCCGCGATCTGCGACGCCGCGCATCGCCTCGAGATGGTGGTCCACATGGATGGCGCGCGACTCGCGAACGCCACCGCTGCGCTCGGCGGCACCGTGCAGGCACTGCGCTCGTTCACGGTCGACGCCGGCGTCGATGTGCTGAGCTTCGGCGGCACGAAGGCAGGTCTCCTCGGAGGAGAAGCCGTCGTCTTCTTTAACCCGACGCTCGCCGATCGGGCGATGTACGTCCGCAAGCAGGTCAACCAGTTGCCGTCGAAGATGCGCTTCGTCGCCGCGCAGTTCCTCGCCCTGCTCGACGCCGATCGCTGGATCGCACTTGCGAGCCACGCCAACGAGATGTGCGCGCTGCTCTACGAACTCACATCCGACATCAGCGGCGTGACGCACGCCGGTCGCCCCGCCGTCAACAGCGTGTTCCCGACCATTCCGCCCGACGTGATCAAGCCACTGCAGGAGTGGACGTTCTTCTGGGACTGGGATGTTCCGCGATCGCAGGTTCGCTGGATGACCGCATGGGACACAACCGCTGACGATGTCGAGAAGTTCGCGGCCGGTGTTCGTCACCTGCTCGGCTGAAGCACTCTGCACAGTCAAACCTCACGCTCCGTCAAATTCCTTGCCATCTACAATTGACTCTTTGTCAACGCCGATTTAGTCTGGCGGTGCTGCCCGATCGGGTGCCCTTGGGGGGTGGCGCAGCACGACAAGCAGATGCAGACGTTCGCACGAGGGGGTTCATATGGCAGCGGTGGAGATCTTCTTCCATCGAGTGCTCACAGACGATCGTTGGATGAACCAGGCAGCGTGCAAAGGTCTCACGCACCTGTTCTTCCCTCCACCCGCTGAACGCCCGCAGGCCCGAGATCGTCGGGAGGCAGCCGCGAAATCGGTGTGCGCAAGCTGCATCGTTCACAGCGCGTGCCAGGAGTACGCGAGGACGAATCACGAGTACGGATTCTGGGGCGGCGAGAGCGAGGACGAGCGCCACTCGGCCGGCTATCGGCTCATCGCGCCGATCGGCGTGAGAGCCCGCAACGCCGGCTGACCCAGCGCCTACGATCGCCGCATGAGCGGCGGCACCTCACATCGCAAGGCCGTCGACGCGGCGTGGGAGGCGTACGGCGACCCGCGCACGATCATCGGATCCGACGAGGTCAGCGCAAACGTCTCGACGAATCGCGTGTACCGCTTGCACCTCGACGATGGCTCGAGCGTCATCAGCAAAGTCTCCTCGTACGGTTCGTACTTCCTGTTCGTCGAAGACCACGAGCAACTCGACCGCTGTGCGACGCTGCTGCAGTCGACGAGGTTCAGCGGGATGCTCGCCGACATCTGGAGTCGCGACGGCCGGACGTTCACGTGGTACGACCAGCAGATGTGGGCCGTGTTCTACGACGACGTGCCCCGTCGAGAGGCGCTGCCGCGCATCCTTTCTGCAGAGCAGATCGCCAACCTCGCGACCGAGATCGCCGAGTTCCATCTGGCCTGCAGCGACATCGCGCCACGGCTGCCGAGCGCGTCGAAGACGATCAAGAGCGATGCGATCCATCTGCTCGATCTCCTCGAGAGCCCCTTCGCGCCGCGCAACTTCGACCTGCCACCGGAAGCGATTGCCGTGCTGTGGAAGCACACGCATGGTTTCCTCGAACGACTCGTCGAGGTCGGCTACGACGAGTGGCCGAAGATCCCGATCCTGATCGATTGGAACCTCGGCAACTTCTCTGTCGACACCACTGCTGACGGTCGCTTTCGGCTCTACAGCCGATGGGACTACGACTGGTTTCGCATCGAGCCGCGACTGCTCGACTTCTACTTCCTGTCGCGCGTGTCGAGCAGCACGGGCGACCGCACGAGGTTCACATACGGGCCGCACACGCTCGTCGAACCGTCGTTCCTCGCATTCCTCAAGGCGTATCGCAGTGTGTTTCCGATGAGCGCCGATGAGGTCGTGTTCCTGCCCGAGGTCTACCGATTCTTCATCTTGAACTACGTGGTGCGCGAGGGCGCGCGGTTCTTCCGTCGCGACCTGTGCACGCAGTTCCGTCGAGATGCCGTGCGCAGCTACCTTCCGGCGCTCGACGTCCTCGACATCTCACCGCTGCTGCGCGACTAGGACGCTCCATGGCTCAGCGTGATGGCGGCCCAGCCGTCCAGCGTGTCGCGTCGCACCCGCGTCAACGGGCGAAGCGCGTCCTCGACGTGCTGATGACGATCGATGAGCACGCCGCTGACGATCAGCACCCCAGTGGACGCGGTGACTCGGACGAGGTCATCGGCGAGCTCGATGAGCGTGGGCGCGAGGATGTTCGCAACGACGATGTCGAAGGTTCTGTCGATGTCCGTCAGCGACGTGGTCGACGGCTGAACGCGATCGACGACGCCGTTCTCGATCGCGTTCGCGCGGGCCACTGAAACCGAGGCCGGCGCGATGTCGATCGCGATCGCCGTCGATGCGCCCAAGACGCATGCGCCGACGGCGAGCACCCCAGAGCCGCTGCCGACGTCCAGCACCGTTGCGTCCGTCCGCAACGCTCGACGAAGTGCGCGCAACGAGAGAACAGTCGTCGGATGATCGCCGAGACCGAAGGTCGAGCCCGGCTCGATCCGCAACACCGTGACACCACGCGGCTGCTCGAACGGTACCCAGGTCGGGCACACGACGAGGTCGGAATCGATCCACACCGGCTCGGCGTGATCACGCCACGTGTCCGCGACCGACTCGTCCACCTCGACGCAGCGCCACGGCCAGCGCTGCAACTTCAGCGCCGCAACGTTCGTGACGTCGTCGAGGTCGTCACCGATGGACGTCCACAGCTCGACGACTCGCTCGGCGACCACCCGCTCCTCGATCGCGACGACGCCGAGCGACCACAGCACATCCGAGGCGACCTCGACCTCGTCCTGCGGTGCGGACACGACGAGCGCGAGCACTACTCGATGCGCCGCAACTCGTCGCGGAACCGAGCGGCACGCTCGACGTAGAACGCGACACCACGTTCGACGTCTTCGCGGCGCGCCCGACCCTCCTTGATGGTTGCCGGCGTGCCGACCGCGAGCGCTCCGGATGGCACGACCATGTCGTTGAGCACCACCGCGTTCGCCGCGACGATCGCGCCGCTGTGCACCACGACTCGGTGCAGGACGATCGACCCGACACCGATCAGACACCACGACTCGATCGTGCACGCCTCGAGGTGGACCATGTGCCCGATCACGCAATCGTCGCCGACGATCGTCGGCTGCTCGCGAGTGGTGTGCACGACGCAGTTGTCCTGAATGCTCGTGCGCTCGCCGATCACGATCTCGCCGTCGTCGCCGCGGAGCACCGCACACGGCCACACGGAACTGTTGGCGCCGATCGTGACCGACCCGATGACCACCGCATCGGGGTGCACATAGGCGTCCGGATGGATCGACGGGACCTGGTTGCCGATGGCGTAGATGGGCACGGTCTGAACGGTAGTGACGATGCAGTGGACGCTGACAACTGCGTTTCGCTGTGGAGCGAAGCCGCCCGTACCAGATACCGTTGCGGGCCTATGCCCCGCAGGATCGAAATCGAGCTCACCAGCGCGCGCCCCGACGGTACGTGGACGTGGCGTGCCGCAGGGGCTCGGGCACCCAAGGGTGTTCTCGACGGCTCGTTGCTGCCGGACGGATCGAAGATCGGATCCGTGCTGAAGGCGGATGCCGAGGTCGAGCTCGACGGCATGACGATCCTCTCGGTTTCGACGGGCAAGGAGAAGGCCGAGAAGGCGGGGCTCCTCGATCTCATTCCCAGCGACAAGCCATTCGAAGGTGTGACGCAGCAACTCGCCCGGCGCGAGCGCAGTGATCGCGGCGACCGTGGCGACCGCGGTGACCGGCCGCCACGACGAGATGGTCCGGGCGGCGATCGTCGACCGCGACGCGACAACGACCGACCGCCACGACGCGACGGCGCCCCGACGCGACCGGATCGCCCGGTCGGTGAGCGCACCGGCGGCGAGCGCCCGAGCGGAACGACACGTCCCGACCGGGGTCCTCGTCAGGACCGTCGCACTCGTCCGAGCTTCACTCCGCCGCCCGAGTTGCCGCAGCGGCCGAAGGCGAAGCGATTGAAGCCGGGCCGTGCCCATCGCAATGCGGTGCTCGCCGACCTCCCCGAAGAGCAGCGGCCTGTCGCCGAACGGGCCTTGCAAGGCGGTCTCCCGGCGGTGCGCCAAGCAGTCAGCGAACAGAACGCCCGCCTGAAGGCCGAGGGCAAGCCGGAGGTTCCCGCCGGCGGACTGCTGTCGATGGCCGAAGGTCTACTGCCGCGCTTGCGCGTCGCTGAGTGGCTCGATCGCGCTGATGCGGCAATGGCCGACATCGACGACCTCGACCTGCGCGATCTGCGCAGTGTGGTCGCAGCCGGTGAAGACCCGATGGTGGCCCGCGATGAATCCACTCGGGCAGTCGCCACCGAGCTCAAGGCGGCGCTCGTCACCAAGCAGGAGAGCGAACTGGCGTTGTGGTTCGAGGACATCGACGCAGCGATCGGCGTCGGCAGAGTCATTCGTGCGCTGAAGTTGTCGTCGCAGCCACCAAAGGCAGGCGTCCGCTTTCCGGTGGAGCTCGCCGGCAAGTTGGCAACCGCCACCACGGCAAACCTCACGCCGGACGCGTTGCCCGATCGGTGGGTCGCGGTGCTCGAGGCAGCCGCGTTCTCACCAGTACGCACCCATGTGCAACCCGCGGCGAAGCCGGCTCAAGTCAGCGACGAGCTGTTGTCGACGGTGAAGCGCGTCGCGTCGCTGCTGCCACAGATCGCCGCGCTGTTCGACGTCGAGGTGAAAGAAGGATCGTCAGCACCGAAGCCGTTGCGACCGACGCGACCCGCCGCGCCGAAGAAGCCGCTGCGCGCCCCCGCACCGCCCAAACCACCGAAGCCCGCAGCCGCTCCCGAAGCCGCCGCCGTCGAGCCCACCGCTCCGGAAGCCGCCGCCGTCGAGCCCACCGCTCCCGAAGCCGCCGCTCCCGAGCCCACTGCTCCCGAGCCCACTGCTCCCCAGCCCACTGCTCCCGAGGCCGCCGCTCCCGAGCCCACTGCTCCCCAGCCCACTGCTCCGGAGGCCGTAGCCGAAGTCGCTGTCGAGCCACTCCCCGCGCCCGAGGAGCTGCTCGTCGCTCCTCCGGTCGACGAGGCACCCGCCGAAGTCGAAACGCCCGCCGAGCCCGACATCCCCGCCGACTCGGAAGCACCCTTCGAGACGGACACACCGGTCGACATCGAGGCGTAACCGGTTCTCGTGACCACATGAACGTGCACTCGGTTCATGCGCTTACAAGAGTTCGCCTTCGGCCGGCGTGCGACCGTACAGTCGGCTCATGTCCGACATCGTTCTGTACGAAGCCCGCGGCCGCATCGGTCTGATCACGCTCAATCGTCCGGAGGCCCGCAACGCGGTCAACGGCGATGTCGCCGAGGGGCTCGAGGCGGCGATCGATCAACTGGAGAACGATCCGGAGGTCTGGGTCGGGATCCTGACGGCGAACACCGAGGGCCAGGAGCGGCCGGTGTTCTCAGCGGGTGCAGATCTCAAAGCGATCAGCTCCGGTCAAGCCGGCGCCCTCAACACGCGGCGAGGCGGGTTCGCCGGATTCGTGTACCGCGACCGCGTCAAACCAGTGATCGTTGCAGTCGACGGTTTGGCGACTGCCGGCGGCTGCGAGATCGTGCTGGCCGCTGACTTGGTGGTTGCCACGACTCGGTCCAGCTTCGGGCTCGCAGAGGTCAAGCGCAATCTTATTGCGGGCGCGGGTGGTCTGTTCCGCCTGCCACGCGCCATCGGTCGTGCGGCCGCCATGGAAGTGATCCTCACGGGCGAGCCGCTGCCGGCACAGCGCGCCTACGAGCTCGGACTCGTCAATCGTCTGGTCGAGCCAGGGGCCGCGGTGGAGGAAGCGACGAGGTTGGCGGAGCAGATCTGCAACGCGGCTCCACTTGCTGTTCGCGCCAGCCGGAAGGTGGTGCTGGCGAGCGCCTACGAAGACGACGAAACGTTGAAGAAGATGACCAACGACAGCTTCGCCGAGATCCTCGCGTCGGACGACACGAGGGAGGGACTGACCGCGTTCATCGAGAAGCGGGCGCCGAACTGGCAGGCCAAGTAGCGACGCTCAGAGTCGCGTGGAGACGATGATCTTGCGCGCCGTGATGCCGGCGCGTTCGTAGAGGTTCTTCGTCTCGCGATCGCCCGGCAGCGCGAAACCCTCGAGCGCACTGCAACCGTGCCGCTGCGCTTCTTGGCGAGCCGCATCGAGCAGACCGTCACCGAACCCGAGCTCGCGCGCCTCTGGCTGCACGTACACCTGGCGGACGACCGCGATGTCACCGGTCACCGCGAGCTCGAGGTACCCGACGACGAACCCATCGAGCTCGGCAACGCCGATCCACCGCGAGTTGTCCTCGATCGCCGGAACCCAATCGCCGATCGCGGGCTGCTCGGCCAACAACGCGGCACCACCGCGTTGGTCGATGAGGTGATGGCGCGCGGCAACTTCGAGCTCACTGAGCTGAGCGGCGTCGGTGATCACGGCTTTGCGGATCACCTCGTTCATCAGGTTCAGCTGAACAGCGGGCACTCGTCGTCGCCGACCGGACAGATCGGCGCACTGTTGCGCACGAGCAGGAAGCAACTCGGGCACAACTGCTCGTCGGCCCGTTTCGGCTGGAGACGATCGCTCGACTCGCTGCGATCCTCCGGCTCGTCCTCTTCGTCCTCTCCGCCCTCGTCCTCCGCCGCGACGAGGCGGTCTTTCAAGATGGTGTCGAGGTCGGCTTCGACATCGTCGGGAGCGATGATGTCGTCGTCGTCGTCCTCGTCCTCTGCAACAACGGACTTGCGAACGGGACCGTCGGTCTCCGCTTCGTCCTCGTCCTCGGCATCCGCGTCGACATCACCTTCGAACGCATCGTCGATCTCGCCGAACTCGTCGTCTTCGACCAGTGCCTCTTCGTCGAGGTCCTCGTCGGTCAGCTCGCCTGGCTCTTCCTCTTCTTCCGCTTCCTCTTCGAAGTCGTCGTCGGCCCCATTTACCTCGTCATCATCAGCCATCTGTCGTCCTTGTCGTCGTGCGGTAACCCTGGGCGCGGGCGGGGATACTACGGCGAGTAGTGGCGTCCCTCGCGACCTCTTTCTGTGACAGCGGTCACAGACGCGTCAGGAGGCGCTCACGAGTGGCCGCGACGAACTTCGGCGCGGCGCTCGGCGTCCAGCCGCTCGAGCTCCGGAGCCTCCATCGTCATGTGGTTCATCGCGTCCGCAATCGCCCGGTGACCGGCCTGCTGACCGATCAGGCGATGCATGTCGAGCGCAACCTGTCGGTAGGCGGGATGGCCCTGCGGAGACGATCGCAGCTCCAACATGTGGATGGCCTCGCGAGCGTTGAACTGCATCGAGTAGCGGAGGCGGTACGCCATCGAAACCGCGTAGCTCGCCTGATGCGGATACTCGTCCTTCAAGAGATCGAACAGCGCTGCCGACCGCGCCATCGCGTCGTCGAAGACCTCCGTCATTCCGGCATCGTCGATGAGGTCCGGCCTCACGTACCCATGGTTCGGCGTCAGCGGCTGCCACTCGATCGTCAGCAGCCGATGCCGTTGCAGATCGCGAAACGCGCCGTAGTCGCTGAGGACGTCGAACCGATAGTCGACCCGTTCGAACGCGCGACCGGGCTTGTGCCGCCGGTTCTCGCGCTCGCCGACATAGGCACGGATGAGCGCCAACCGCTCGGTCGGACCGAGCGTCCGAACACGCTGCAACAGTTGGGTCTCCGGCAGGTTCGTGTGCGAGTAGCAGATCGCCGCGAGCAACTTGTCTTCGGCGTCGGGATCCCAGTCGACGAGTTGAACGGAAGGGGCGTGCTCGACTGGCGTGCCGCCGAACAACGTCTCGACGAGCTCCGACGTTCGCTCGCGCGTCGTCGTGAGGTAGTTCGTCCAACGACCACCGCGATCCGCGATGTCGACTCGACGCAGGAAGCTCGGGATCACCTTGCGCAACTCGTGCAACATCAGGTCGGCGTACTGGCGGGCCTCCGGGAGCGGATGCGCGCGCATGCGCAACAACAGACCCTCGAACGCCTGACCACTTCCGTAGATGCCGACGTTCGACAGCGAGGCGGCCGGCAGCACGCCGCGCACCGCGTCCAGCGCCTTCGCGCGCGTCGCCTGACGAAAGACGAAATCACTGTCCGAAGGATCACGATCCACGGTGGCGCGGATGTGGTCGGTGACCTTCGCGAGCAACAGCGAGTAGGTGTCGAACAGTCGATCCATGTCGCCGACGTACCTGGTGCCGAACCGGCTCGACAGCACTGCCGGGTCGCGATAGAAGCGGTACCGTCCGCCGATGCGTGAGTCGTAGGCGATGTAGCGCGTGCTCTGCTCGAGGTAGCTCATCAGGCGGCCCCATTCGAGGACCTTGGTGAGCACGTTGGAAGCCTGCTCGCAGGCCAGATGGACACCACCGAGCTGCGCAACCGAGTCGTCGCCGTACTCGAAGAACACCTTCTCGTACAGCTCCTCGGCGCGCTCGAGGCCGATCGTCGCGTCGACTGAATGGTCGCCGCTGATGTCGAGATCACCGACGAACTCGTCGAGGAACAGTCGACGGAGGCTCTTCGAGCTCCGGCTGTACCGTGCGAACAGCGCTCCCTTGACGACCTCGGGAAGGTTCACGAGCGCGAACACCGGGCCGTCGAGGTTGGTGAAGTAACGACGCAACGTGTCGGCTTCGGCGGTGGAGTATTCCTCGGGGACGTAGACCGTCACAGATGCAAATCCTACGGGTTGGGTCCGCTGACCAGGCGCATTGCGCGACGGCCTGACCTGCGCCTAGAGGACCTCAACTCCGGAGGGTCGACCGGCGAACGCCGACTTGGTCGCGTCGCGCAGGTCGGCCGATGTCCACAGGTCGAGGATCGTCATCGCCATCGTCTTCGCGCCGTCGAGTACTGCCTTGTCGCCGTCGGGCGAGCGTGCCCATTCGGCGAACTCGACGGTGTGGATGGGCACACCATCAGCAGCCACCTTGATCATCGGGTGGATCGACGGGACGATGTAGCTGACGTTGCCCATGTCGGTGCTGCCGACGACTCGACGACCGACCGCCGCCGGATCGACGACCGTGCGACCGACTCGAGCCGCGTTGTTGACATAGGCCGCGACCATCGGGCCGTTGTCGATCATGTCGGCATACGTGTGACCGTGCCACTGATGATCGATCGTGCATGCGCATGCGGTTGCAGCACTCTCCAGCGACGTGAGCACACGTTGCT
>DASWRR010000278.1:0-1912 GCA_036403055.1 Ilumatobacteraceae bacterium
AACGACGCCAGAAGGTTGCTGACCCAGAACCGGCGGAAGACCGTCGCATGCCAGAACGCGACCCGTACCGGACCGGGCGTCGCCATGGCCACGGCTAGTCCACCAGCGTTCGACCGGTCAGGTGCAGGAACACGTCCTCGAGGCTCGATCGACGAACCAACGAACTGATCGGCGCGATGCCGCGAGCGTGAACGGCCGCGAGCGCTGCCTCACCATCGTCGGCGTACACGAGGGTGCGATCCGGAAGGATCTCGATCCGCTCAGCGAGGCCGGATGGATCCGGGCCAAGCGCCGCGCCGGCCTTGCCCTGTCCATCACCATTCGGCGAGAACCGCAGCTCGAGCACCTCTTTGGTCGAGTATCGATCGATCAGCGATCGGGGTGAGCCCATCGCAGCGATCCGTCCGCCATCCATCACGACGAGCCGGTCGCAGAGTTGCTCCGCCTCGTCCATGTAGTGAGTGGTGATGATCAGCGTGACGCCGTCGTGCTTGAGCCGGTACAACCGGTCCCACACGACGTGGCGCGCCTGCGGGTCGAGACCAGTCGTCGGCTCGTCGAGCAGCAGTAGATCCGGCTCGTTGATGAGCGACCGCGTGATCGACAGTCGCCGCATCATGCCGCCGCTCAACTGATCGACGATGCTGTCGGCCCGCTCGCTCAGCTGCACGAACTCCAGGAGCTCCCTCGCCCGTCGCCGGCATTCCGCACGCGGGATGTCGAAGAAGCGGCCGTAGAGGACGAGGTTCTCCATCACGCTGAGCTCTTTGTCGAGGGTGTCGAGTTGCGGCACGACGCCGAGTCGGGCGCGAATCTTGCGGCCGTCCGTCGCGGCGTCCATCCCGAAGATTCGCAACGTGCCGTCGGATGCGGGCGAGACGCAACCGATCATTCGCATCGTGGTCGACTTGCCGGCGCCGTTCGGGCCGAGGAACCCGAACGCCTCGCCGCGCTCGACGTCGAAGTCGATCGAGTCGACAGCGACGAAGTCGCCGTACTTCTTCGCGAGGCCACGGGCCGAGACGAGCGGTTCACTCACTTGTGACGAGACTACCGGTCAGCCGAAGAACACCTCGGCGACGTCGTGATACAGGTGCAGGTCGACGTAGCGCGTCTTGCCGACCGTCTCGTCGAGGGCAAGCATGCTGACGTCGGTGCCGCGCAGCACCGCCATCTTGCCCCACTCCGCGTTGTGCACCGCATCGATCGCGGCGATGCCGTATCGCGTCGAGAGCACACGGTCGTACGCCGACGGAGTACCGCCGCGCTGCACGTGACCGAGCAGCACGACGCGGGTCTCGAGGCCTGTGCGCGCCTCGATCGCGTGGGCGATGGTGTCGGCGATCCCGCCGAGCCGAACATGCCCGAACCGGTCGTAGATCTTCTCGCGCGTCGGCATCGTGTCCTCGCGCGGCTCGGCACCTTCGGCGACGACGACGATCGAGGCATAGCGACCGCGCTCGTGACGCCGATGGAGCAGTTCGCAGATGTTGTCGATGTCGAACGGCTCCTCGGGAATCAGGATTGCCGTTGCGCCGCCGGCGATCCCCGCATACGTCGCGATCCATCCGCTGTGGCGCCCCATCACCTCCACGATCATCACCCGGTCGTGGCTCTCGGCCGTGGTGTGCAGACGGTCGATGGCGTCGGTGGCGATCTGCACCGCGGTCTGGAAGCCGAACGTGTAGTCGGTGGCGGCGAGGTCGTTGTCGATGGTCTTGGGCACACCCACCACCGCGACGCCCAACTCGTCGGCGAGGCGCGCCGCGACACCGAGCGTGTCCTCGCCGCCGATGGCGACCAGGGCGTCGATGTGCTCGCGCTCGAGCGTCTCGAGGAGACGCGCGGGACCGTCTTCGGCCTGGAACGGGTTCGTGCGCGACGTGCCGAGGATGGTGCCGCCCCGGTGGAT
>DASWRR010000279.1:0-2533 GCA_036403055.1 Ilumatobacteraceae bacterium
GTCGCGGCGATCGACAACCAGCCTGTTGTCCAAGGCGTGGCCAACGGCGGTGCTCTCGCAACGGGGCTTGAGTCTTCGCAGTCCTCGGCGCTGTTCGTCACCGGCCACGGCGGTGTCGGTGTCGTCGCCGACGGCGCGTTGGGAAATGCGTGGTTTCCCGGCGGGGGCAAGGCCCGGCCGCAGAGCTCGCCGGGCGCGGGAATCGTGTGGGTCGATGATGCCGGCGACTGGTGGGCGTCGGTCGCGCAGTCGCCCTTCGTCGGCCACTGGCGCAAGCTCGCTGGGCCGAACTGCGCCGGTCAACTTCACGTGTTGCCAGTTCCAGTCCGTGTTTATGACTCGCGCCCTGGCCAGCCTCCGACGTTCGTGCAGCCGAAGTCGCGCACAACACCGAACGAGGCCCGCTTGATCCACACCGCCGATCTGAGCGGCGTACCGCTCGACGCGACCGCTGTGCTGGTGAACCTGACCATCACCGACCCGCAGACGCAAGGCTTTGCCGCGGCGTGGCCGGCGGGCCCATGGCCCGGGACGTCGAGCATCAACTTCTCGGCGGGTCAAGACATCGCCGGGACCACCGTGGTCGGCTGCGGGATTGATGCATCGATTCAAATCATGTCGAACACGGTGACGCATTTCCTCGTCGATGTCATCGGGTACTACCGATAGAGGACCTGGCGTTTGCCAGTTGATGTGATTGGAGGAAGTGCGCGTCGTTCAGCAGGAGGTTGCGGTAATCGTGTTGTTGCGGACGAGGTAGTCAGTCGTGGACGCTTCGCCGGCACACACGTCGAGCCCCGGCGGGAGCGGTCCTGAGCCGACCAATTCTGTCGACGTCCCGAGCAGTCCCAGCGAAGCGACGGTCGAAGGACCGGCGAAGAAGTCGGTGCCCGGGGCAGCTCGGATCACGGTCGTCTTCGCCGGATCAAGAGTGCCGTCGGCCAAGATGGCGTCGAAGCTCGAGAAGTACAGCTCCACACCGCCAGCACACGACGCGTCGACGTGGATGGAGAATCCGTTCAGACGGTCGTTGTTTGCCCACACGGTGACAGATTCGTTGCCGGTGCTCGGGAAAGCGTTCACGTCGCACGCCGACGGGCCGTCCATGGAGGCGATCTTCCGCCGCCAATCGGGCCAGGTGATCGTCGACGGGCCGACGTCACCGTGTGCACCGACTTTGATGATGTCGGCCGCGGCGTAGTCGAGTTGGTTCGGTCCCGGGAAACCCGTCCACGTCGTTCCGGCGAGATCGACGGAGGCGCCACCACCGGTGATCGTGCCCGAGGCCGTAGCTGAGAAGAAGCCGTTGAGTCGCGGATCCGGTTGGGACGGGTTGTCGATGTTGATGTCGACCCGCAGCGTCGAGTCGGACCAAGCCGACCCGTTGAACACGGTCGCCGGCACGCTCGCATGGATGCCGAGCCCGTGCGCGCTGGCGCGTGTCGACAGCGCACCGGCAGGCAGCGAAACCGGGGTCGTGTCGGCGTGAAAGTACGACTCGAACGAGTTCCCGCACACATGGCTGCGATCGATTGAAACGAGCAACGTGGAGTCGGTGGCCGTCATCGCCGCCGACAGGATCAGGCTGTGCACGTCGAAACAGCCGTCGCTCAGGAGTGTGTGTTCGCGGATGGTGATGGTCGCGTCCGTGCCAATCGGACTCGCGGCATTCGCGGTCACAAAAGGAACCGCCGTCACGCAAAGCACAGCGCCAGCAATCAGCCTCGCCACCCGTGTCATCTTCGACCCCCGTCTGTCGATGGCCAAGCGTTCGCCCGGCCTGTTTGCTGTTCGATCGTAGTTGAGGCATGTGACAGGGATTTCACGTCCCGCAAGTGGGCCGACGCGTCGTCGGAACCAGCGCGCATCGGTCGAGCGTCGAAGCTGTCGCGAGCGTCGACGCGGGTCGGACGAACAGCGTTATATGATCCCGTCGTGAGCCACGCTGACGATCTCGGAGTCTTCCGACGATTGCTGCTCGCGTTGTTCGGGTTGATGCTCGCCGGCAACTTGAAAGCCGGCGGCTTGTCCTGGCTCATCGGCGTGTTCGGTCTGATGGTGTTCTTGGGTGCCGTCGGGGTCATCGAACTGGCGATGGCGTTGTGGTATCGGTGGCAACGCGGTCACTCCGGGATCTGACCGCCGAGGAACGTCCTTGCTGAGGAGGTCAGGTGACCGAAGCTGTGTGTTGGGTGATACAGCTCACCGTCAAGCCAGGTGCACTTGGCGAGTTTCAGGAGCTGACTCGCGAGATGGTGACAGCGACCCGTTCTGAGCCCGGAGCAGTTTGTTATGAGAGATATCTCGGCGACGACCGGCGGTCGGTCCACGTCTACGAGCGCTATGTGGACGCAGCTGCGGCGGTGGCGCATCTCAAACGGTTTCAGCAGTCATTTGGCCCGCGATTCGCAGCTCTCGTTGATCGCGGACCGGTGTTCGTGTACGGAACCTTGTCGGACGAACTTCAATCGTTGTTGGACCCACTGGGCGCTGTGTACTTCGACTTCCTCGACGGCTTCTTCGGTCTCCGGTG
>DASWRR010000280.1:0-3315 GCA_036403055.1 Ilumatobacteraceae bacterium
GAGGTTGCCCTTGATCACAGCGAGCGTTCGACGGCTGAGGCGGATCGCATCCGCGACCGCAACGAGATCCGACCGCATCAGTGTGAGGTCGCTCGCCTCGATCGCAACGTCGGTTCCGGTGCCCATTGCGATCCCGAGATCGGCTTGCGCGAGAGCGGCGGCATCATTGACGCCGTCACCGACCATTGCGACGACATGTCCCTCGGATTGAAGTCGCTCCATGACCGCCACCTTGTCCGCTGGGAACACATCGGAGATCACGTCCGCTGCGTCGATCCCGATCTGCTCTGCCACCGCCAACGCCGTGGCTCCGTTGTCGCCGGTCAACAGGATCGGTCGCAGACCGAGGCCGCGCAGGGAAGTCAGTCCGGCCGCGCTGCTCGACTTCACCGTGTCGGCGATCACGATCAGGCCAACGGTTTCGTCGCTGCGCACGACGGTCACGACCGTGCGTCCCACTGACTCCTGCTGCGCCTTGACTGCCGCAAGGGAACCGGCATCGTCCCTGCCGACGCGGACGACGGCTCCGTCAACCGTTCCGACTGCACCGATCCCCGCTGTGGTCGACAGCGATGCCGCCGCGGGGACTGCACCGACACGATCCGCCGCGTACCGGTTGATGCTCATCGCGATCGGATGGCCGCTACCGGCTTCGACCGCGGCAGCAATTCGCAACACGTCATCAGCCGTGGAGCCATCTGCAGCAATGACATCGACGACGGTCATCTCGCCGGTCGTCACGGTGCCCGTCTTGTCGAGCACGATCGTGTCGATCGTCCGAGTGCTCTCCAGCACCTCCGGCCCTTTGATCAACAGTCCGAGTTGCGCGCCGCGGCCCGTCCCGACGAGCAGTGCGGTGGGGGTCGCCAGGCCGAGGGCGCACGGACAGGCGATGATCAACACGGACACTGCCGGTGCGAACGCCTCGGCCAAGTGATTCGTGCGAGCGAGCCAGAATCCGAGTGTCGCGGCGGCAAGCACGATGACGACCGGGACGAAGACGGAGGCGACTCGATCGGCGAGCCGTTGCACCGGCGCCTTGCCGGTCTGCGCACCTTCGACCAACTTCGCCATCTGCGCAAGCGAGGTCTCCGCGCCGACCCGCGTCGCTCGCACGATCAACCGTCCGGACACGTTGACGGTCGCGCCAGTGACATGGCTGCCCGCGGCGACATCGACGGGCACACTCTCACCGGTCAACAACGACGCGTCGACCGCCGACACGCCGTCTTCGACAACGCCGTCCGTCGCGACACGTTCGCCTGGAAAGACGACGAACCGATCACCGACACGAAGGGCATCGATCGAGCGCTCCACCTGCTCGCCGGTCGGGAGCACGACCGTTGCCGTCTTGGCCCCGAGCCCGAGCAGTGCGCGCAATGCGCCGCCCGCGCGCCGCTTGGCCTTCGCCTCGAAGTACCGACCGACGAGGATCAGTGCGACGGTGGCCGACGCCACCTCGAAGTACAGGTGGTGCGTGTCGCCGCGCGTCGGTATCAACGACATCGACATCTTCATTCCCGCATCACCGGCAGCGGTGAAGAACAGGGCGTATGTGCTCCACCCAAATGCCGCGAGGACACCCACGGACACGAGCGTGTCCATCGTTGCCTCTGCGTGACGGGCGTTCTTCACCGCAACCCTGTGGAACGGTGCTGCCGACCACAACGCGACCGGCGTCGAGAGCACCAGCGCGATCCACTGCCAGTTGCGGAACTGCAACGCCGGGACCATCGACATTGCCAGCACCGGTACACCGAGGACGATCGCGAGGACCAACCGACGCAGCAGCGATCGTCGACGCCGATCGTCTTCGGCGTCGGCCGCCGAATGGTCGTTGCTCGCGAGGGCGGCGCCATATCCGATCGACTCGACTGCTGTCCGGAGATCGTCAGCCGAGACAACGCTCGGATCGAATGCGACGGACGCCTTCTCCGTCGCCAGGTTCACCGTCGCGGTGACGCTGTCGAGGTCGTTGAGGGCCTTCTCGATGCGCGACGCGCACCCTGCGCATGTCATTCCGGAGAGCCGAAGATCGACGTGTTCGGCAGCAGCAGTCGACGTCATGGTTGCACCACCGTGAAGGCGGCGGTGTCAACCTTGCCGTCGTGGCCGAACTCGAGAAACAGGCGGTACGTGCCCGGCGACAACGACCCCTCGAACGCAAACGTCGCTCCTGCGGTCGCATCGATGGGATGGAGGTGTGAGTAGGCCAGGTCTCCACGGCGGATCGCGATGAGGTGCGCCGGCTGTCCGAGGTACGGCTCGAGCCCTTCGGCCGCAGCTCCGTCTTTCGATGTCACGGTGAAGGTCAACCCCGAGCGCGTCACTACGAGCCCGTCGGTCTTGACGGTGTCATGCGGAGCCGGCAGCGACACTTGGTCGATCGGCACCTCGTCGTCGACGTTCGTCGTCAGCACGACGGGCGCGGGCGCACCGACCGGCTGCGATTCGACGATGATGTGCCACTTGCCGCGATGGTCGATGGCGACCGAGAACGAGCCGTTCGCAGCCATCGCAGGACGGAGGTGCTCGAAGCCGCTGTCGTCGAAGCGGATGAGGACCACGTGCAGCTGCGAACCATTCGCGTCGACGAATTGCGTGACTCGGGCGCCGTCGGGCCCGTCGATGTGCAGGCCGACCGACGCCTTGGTCGACGTCGACTCGTTGATCAACACGTAGCCGCCGGAGGTGAACCCCGGTGGCACGAGACTCGGCTTGACGGGCCCGTGAGTGTGCGGCTTGCTCTCCGGGTTGCCGGGCAACTTCCGGCCGACGCCGTACGCGGTTCCGAACGTGCCGGCGATCACCAGCACGAACGAGGCGAGCCGGATGAACGCAGCGCGATGCATCGTCGAAGACCTATGCCCGTAGGAGCCGCTCGACAGCCCTCGAGGCCTCGTGCACGAGTTGTTCCGTCCGATCGTCGTCGCCGCTGGCGGCTGCACCAGCGACGCAGTGGTGAAGGTGCTCGTCGAGCAACTTGACGCCGACGCCCTGCAGGGCCTTGCTGACCGCGGCGACCTGCGTGAGCACGTCGATGCAGTACGCGTCGTCCTCGATCATCCGTCCGAGCCCGCGAACCTGGCCCTCGATGCGGCGAAGCCGGGCGACCAACTGCTGCTTGTCGTCGGAGTAACCGGGAGTTGTCGTCACGGATTTCGCGGTAGTCACAGTCTTCACGATACCCCCCAGGGGTATCGATCACACCGCGATCAGGGGCGGTCGCTGAACGCCGGTCGACGCTTGCCCAAGAACGCCGCGATGCCCTCCTGAGCGTCGTGGGTTGTCGCCGAGCGCGACATCAGGTCGACG
>DASWRR010000281.1:0-7537 GCA_036403055.1 Ilumatobacteraceae bacterium
ATCGGCAGCGGCTGCTGGACCGGCTTCGTCGTGAACGTCATGTCGGGGATGTCGTAGAACCGTCCGCTGTGGCTGAACATCGAGTCCTCGCTGAACGCCCGTTGGATCCAATCGACCATCTCCCACGAGCGCTGGTTCATCTCGGCAGGGTCCTTGCCGAACGAGACGAACTCCTCGTACTGCGACCCCGGGCCGACACCGAGATCGAATCGTCCGTTCGACAAGATGTCCGCGATCGCAGCATCCTCGGCGACTCGAATGGGATCGTGAAAGGGAAGCAGGACCACCGAGGTGCCGACACGGATCCGTTCGGTGCGCGCCGCCACCGCCGTCGCCACCATCATCGGTGAGCCGGTCCATTGGCACTCGCGGAAGTGGTGCTCGCCGTACCACGTGTGCGTGAAACCGAGCTCCTCCGCCAGAACGGCATCGCTGATGTAATCGGAGTACACGTCCTGCAACGCGTATGCGGAACTCGGATGGTTGCGGACGCCGTTCACCAAAGCGTATTGCACAACGCCCACCTTTCGTCAGTGATTCTGCAGACTGTTTTAGCAGATCTCGTTCGCGGTATGAACGTCAGACGAAGTCGCACACGATCGTTCCGAGTGGTCCGTAGTCGGCGACGAAGTGATCGCCGGGCTGCGTTGCAGATGCGCGCGTGAACGAACCGGCGAGCACGATCTGGCCGGGCTCGATCGCGAGCCCGTACGGTGCGAGACGGCGGGCGACCCAGGCGATCCCGTTGGCCGGATGGCCGAGCACTCCCGCGGCCAGGCCGGTCTCTTCGACCACACCGTTGCGCGAGAAGATCGCTCCGATCCAGCGCATGTCGACGTCGCGCGGGTTCCTCTTCTCGCCACCCAGCACGACGCCGGCGTCGGCCGCGTTGTCCGCGATTGTGTCGACGATCGTGCGTGGCTGCTTGGTGACCGGGTGGACCCTGTGGCTTCGTGCGTCGATCAGCTCGAGCGCTGGTTGGATGAACTCAGTCGCCTCGAGCACCTCGTCCACGGTCACTGAGTCGCCGCTCAGCCGCTGTCCGATGGCGAACGCGATTTCGACCTCGAGCTTCGGATCGACGAAGTCCGCGTGACGAAGTTCGACGCCGCTGCGCATGATCATGTAGTCGAGCAGCGCGCCGAAATCGGGCTCGTCGATCTTCATCTGTTGTTGCATTGCTCGCGACGTCAGCCCGATCTTGCGCCCGACGAGCTGCGCCCCGTCCGCGATCTGCAGGTCGACCCACGCTTGCTGCACGACATATGCGTCGTCGATCGTCAGCTCTGGATGCTCGATCGAGATCGGATCGATCGATTTGACCTCTCGCCGCGCCCACTCGTGTTGCTCGGCGAGCTGCCTCGCCAGCTCGGCCGAGATCATCGCGTGACGCCGTGGCCATCAGCGCCGACGGTGATTCGTTGCTCGTCGCTCTTGCGCTCGCGGATCGGTTGCAGGTTGCCGTCGAGGTCGAGGACGCGACTGGCCTCCTCGTACCAACGTGGCACGACCGGGTTGGCCCAGAAGTCGCGACGACGTTGGTCGTTCACGCTCCATCGCAATGGCTGATGTCCCGGGTCGCCGGTGAAGTAGTCGGTGGTGTAGATCTCGACGCGGTGACCGTCGGGGTCGCGCAGGTAGAGGTAGAACGCGTTCGACACTCCGTGCCGTCCGGGCCCGCGCTCGATGTGGTGGAACTCGTTCGTTGCGCCGAGCGTGTCGGCGAGGTTCAAGATGTGATGCGCCTCGGGACAGGCGAACGCAAGATGATGCAGCCGCGGTGACGAGCCCTGCGTCGACGCGACGTCGTGAACCGTCTGCTTGCGGAACATCCACGTGGCATAGAGCGTCCCGTCGTCGTCCTCGATCGTCTCCGAGAGGCCGAAGCCCAGCGACGTGTACCACTGGTAGAACGCTTTTACATCGTCGGTGACGAGATTGATGTGATCCAGTCGATTGATGCTTGCCCCGTGGCGCAAGTCGTATCGCTGATGGTGGTGCCCGATCCACTCGATGTCGTGGAAGTACTCGACCACGAAACCGAACGGGTCCTCGACGCGAACGGTCGGGCCGACCCCACGCGTGGCGCCTGCCGGGTACCGGCGGACATCGCAGCCGCGATCGGTGTGGAACACCGCAGCGGCGTCGAGATCGTCCGGTGTCCGAACCCGAAACGCGAAGCGCGAACACGCCGGTTCGATGCCCTTGCGAAGGATCAGGCTGTGGTGGACGAACTCCTCGTGGCCGCGCAGGTAGACCGCGTCGTCGTCCTCGGCGGTGATGACGAATCCGACGCGATCGACCCAGAAGTGCTTGCTGGTGTCGAGGTCGGTGACGATCAGTTCGGCGTACGCAGAGCGAACGATGTCGGGGGGAGCAGACGTGGCCATCGACACGATCGTAGGCGTCGTCGCCGTCTATCGTGCGGCGCAGGCACGACCAAGGGGAAGCGATGACAGCTCGAACCGGTGAAGAGTTCTTGAAGGGTCTGCGCGCTCGCAATCGCGAGGTGTGGCTCGGCGGAGAGCGCGTCGACGACGTGACGACCCATCCACAGTTGGAGGGCGCCGCGCGCAGCCTCGCCAGAGTGTTCGACATTCAGCACGACTTCGCCGACGACTGCCTGATGCCCGATCCGGAGACAGGCGAGGCGATCAACATCAGCCACATGATTCCTCGGTCCGTCGACGATCTCAAGCGACGCCATCGTGGGCTTCGTCGCATCGCCGAACAGACCGTCGGCCTGATGGGTCGGACGCCTGACTACATGAACGTCACCTTCGCTGGATTCGCGGGCGAACGCAACGCATGGCTCGGCCCCGAGGGCAAGAACGTCGAAGGGCACGACAACTTGATCGCGTATCACAACATGATTGCCCGTGAGGACCTGTCGCTGACGCACACGATCGTGCACCCGACAGTGGACCGAGTGAAGGATCAGTCGTTCGCCGGCAACCCTGTCCCATTGCACAAGGTGGGCGAGACGGCCGACAGCATCATCGTGCGCGGGGCGCGCATCCTCGCGACGCTCGCGCCATTCGCGGACGAGACCGCGATCTATCCGGGCCTGCCGCTGCCTGCTGATGCGGGCAGCGAATACGCGTTGAGCTTCGCGTTGCCCATGGACACGCCCGGCCTCATCTTCCTGTGCCGTGACAGCGCTGCGACGGTTGGCTCGAACTCCTTCGATCATCCGCTGTCGTCGAGGTTCGACGAGCAGGATGCGTTGACGATCTTCGACGACGTCGAGGTGCCGAGGGACCGCGTGTTCATCGACGGCGACATCGACGTCTACAACTCGGTGATGGGACCGACAGCGTGGTGGGCCAACATCATGCAACAGACGACCATCCGCGCGCTGACGAAGCTCGAGTTCGCGTATGGGCTCGCGTTGCGAATGGCCGAGGCCGTCAACGACAACTCCGCGCCGACGATCGAGATGCTCGGCGAGCTGTCGACGTACGTCGAGGTGACTCGCAGCGCGATCCTCTTGTCGGAGGAGCATGCGTACGACCGTGGCGACGGCGTCATCTTTCCCGATGGACGCCCGATGCACCCGATGCGCGCGCTGCTCGCGGCGTGGTACCCGCGAGTACGCGAGATCCTGATGCTGATCGGCAGTCACAACCTGCTGGCGACGCCGAGCCAGGCGATGTTCGCCGATGCCCGACTGCGGCCGCTGATCGACGAGTTCGTCCATGGGGCGAACGACATGGACGCCGAACGCCGCGCCGGCATCTACCGCCTCGCATGGGACTTCATCGGTTCAGGGCTCGGCTCACGCAACGAGTTGTACGAGCGCAACTACCTCGGCTCCGCACGAACCACCCGCACCCATCACACGCTCATGTACTCCGACCGGGAAGCCGCGTACGCGCTCGTCGAGTCGATGCTCAACTGAACTGCGCGCCGGGTGCCCGGTCAGTGTGCGGACGGCGCGAACGACGTGTAGTTCGTGTCGTCCTCGAGGGCTTCGGGTCCATCCACAGGGAGGTTCTCGAAGTGGTTGAGCGCGGCGTTGACGTCGCCCGACCAGACCTCGTCCGGAAGGTTGTACAGCACTTCGATGCCGTTGCCATCGGGATCTTCGATGTAGGCGCTGTGCGTCATCCCGTGGTTGCCCCGGATCCGGAACTCCACGCCTTGCGACTTCATGTACGCGATCTGATCGAGCCACGACTCGCGGCTCGGATAGCACACCGCAATGTGGTCGACGCCGGGTGTCGCACCGAACATCTGCCACGGCGATTCCGGCGCCGGCGCGGTCGACGGATCGTGCAACTGGGCCAGCGCGAGATCATGGTGGCGCTCGGCGCTCCCGCGGTAGAACCGCATCTGGTGGTCCGGGAACTTCTCCCGCTCGAGCTCGGCACACATCTCGAAACCGAGGATCCGCGTGTAGAAGTCGTGCGCTCTGTCGAGGTCGCGCACACGAAGCACGAGGTGCTGGATGTATGCGCCGCTCGAAGGGCGGACGGGGCCGTCGGCGTGATCTGCCATCAGTGCAACCTCCTGGCGTTCGGAACAGCGCACTCTAGATTAGTTCGGTCACGAAGCAAAGGTCGCCGTTCTGCGGGGAGGAACGTTGACCTGGCCGGTTGCCGGGCGGCTGTGATAGCAACGCGTCGCACGGTTCCGGCAACAGATATTGGGGGCACACGATGACGAAGGAAGGCGCACTCGACGAGCTGCTCGACGAGGTTGTCTCGCGCTACGACAACTCACCGAATCCCCGGCTGAAGGAAGTGACGACGGCGGCGATCCGCCATCTCCATGCCTTCGCCCGTGAGGTCAACTTGACCCGCGAGGAGTGGTTCGCCGGGATCATGTTCCTCACCCAGTGCGGAAAGATCAGCGACGATGTTCGCCAGGAGTTCATCCTCCTCAGCGACACGACTGGTGTCTCGACGCTGGTCGAGATGTTGGCGTACGACGCGAGCGCTTCGAGCCTCACCGACAACACGGTGCTCGGCCCGTTCCACGCCGCGGGAGCCCCCGATCGCGAGTACGGCGAGTCGATGCTCGACGACCCGGACGACGGTGACCGAGTGGTCGTCCGCGGCACGATCACCGACGTCGACGGCAAGCCGATCGAAGGCGTCGTCCTCGACTGCTGGCAGAACGCGAGCAACATGTTCTACGCAGTCCAGCAGCCAGGGATCCAGAGCGAGTTCAACCTCCGCGGGATCTATCACTCACAGCCGGACGGCACGTACGAGATCCGCAGCATCCGCCCGGTGCCGTACCCGATCCCGAGCGATGGGCCGGCGGGCGATCTGCTGAAGAAGAACGGGCGGAACTGGTGGCGCCCTGGGCACCTGCACATCTGGGCACGGCATCCCGACTACAAGGACCTCATCACCCACGTCTTCGACGTCGAGAGCGACTTCCTCGACAGCGACGCGGTGTTCGGCGTCCAGCGCAGCCTGATCCGCGAGTTCAAGCCGGACGACACCGGCGAGCTCGCGACGAATTTCGACATCGTGCTCGACCGGGTCTAGCTCTCGACCCGCAACGCCCCTGCGCCGGCCTCGGCGAACTCGCGATCTTGTTGGGTCGACCCGCCCGACACACCGATCGCGCCGACGACCGCGCCGTCGACGATGACCGGCACACCGCCCGGGAACACGACCAGCCGGTCGGTCTCCGGGAAGCCGTGGGCGAGGGCTGGATCGTCGGCGAGCAGCGGCCACCAGTTGTGTGTCGGCATGCCGTTGAACGAGGCGACGGTGTACGCCTTGTTCAACGCGATTCCGGCGCACAGTCGCGGCGCACCATCCATGCGCAGGGTCAGGATGGCGGCGCCTGACGGGTCGCACACCGCGATGCACACCGCGACTTCAGCGGACGTCGCAGCGGCGATCGCTCCGTCCGCGACACGTCGAGCTGCATCCAGCGACAGCGACCTCATCGGGATCACATCTCCGTCCGGCATGGCGCCTCCTCAGAACTTGATGACCGTACGTGCGGACTCGCCGGACATCATCATGGCGAAACCTCGATTCACGTCCTCGAGCGGGATCGTGTGCGACACCATCCCGCTGAGGTCGAGTTGGCCGGCTCGCCACAAGTCGGCATAGCGCGGGATGTCGACTCGTGGGTCCGTATCGCCCATGAAGACGCCGATCATTCTCTTGCCGCGTCGGAAGCCCGTGACGGGCAGCGTGAGTTCGGCGTCGTCGGACTGGATTCCGACGAGATACGCCGATCGTCCAGCGGCTGCCATGTCGAACGCCTGGCGGACCAGCGCGGGCCGACCGACGACCTCGAACACGTGGTCCGCGCCTTGGCCGGTGAGCTCCTTGACGGCCGCGACGGTGTCGACGGACGACGCGTCGACTGTTGCGGTCGCGCCGAGCTGACGGGCTCGCTCGAGCTTGCCCGCGTTCGCGTCGATCGCGATGATCGTCGCGGCGCCGGCGAGCCGCGCGCCTTGGATCACGTTGAGCCCGACGCCTCCACATCCGATCACCGCGACGGATTCTCCAGGTTGGACGTCGGCGGTGTTGAGGACGGCGCCGAGTCCGGTGACGACGGCGCATCCGAGGATGCAGGCGAGCTCCAACGGGATGTCGCTGTTGATCGCAGTGACGGCCCGCTCGTCGAGCAGGATGTGCTCGGCAAGCGAGCCGACATTGGCCATCTGGCCGACGGAGACACCGTCGAGCGTCAACCGCGGCCGAGCGCCGGACGGCCGCTTCGTCACATAGGGCTGCAGGCACGAGGTCGGTTCGCCGGCCATGCAGCGCACGCACTCGCCGCACCCCATGACGAGGCATGTGACGACATGATCGCCGACGTTGATGTCGCGGACGTCTGGCCCGACCGCCTCGACGACACCGGCACCTTCGTGGCCGAGGATCACCGGCCGGGGACGGTTCAGCGTGCCGTCGAGGTAGTGGTAGTCGCTGTGACACAACCCGGCCGCGACCGAGCGGACAAGCACCTCGCGACCGATCGGTTCATCGTGCACCACGTCGACGACGTCGAGTTGGTCCGAGTTGTCGAGGAGCACGGCGGCACGCATCCGGGCGAGCGTAGGCGCGACTACCTCGTGGTACGTCGTTGGCGGGGGAGCGAATACGCGCCCGCGGCGAGCGCGTTCGTGAGCTGCCGAGCGGCGTTCAACATCAGGCGCACGTGGTGCGATTCGTGGTCACCGAGCAGCCGGCCTGTCGGACCGGCCGTGGAGATCGCTGCGATCACATCTCCGTCGGGCTGATCGCGGATCGGCACACCGATGGAGGACAGACCGATCTCACCCTCGTCGATGCTGATCGCGTAGCCGCGTTCGCGGACGCGGGCCAGTTCCTCGAGAAACATTCGGGGGATGACGATGGTGTGGCCGGTGTACGGCTTCATGCCCGCCTTGATGCGTGCGGCCGCGACTTCGGGACGGAACGCTGCGATCGCCTTGCCCGCACTCGATCGATGCACCGGCGATCGACGGAACGCTTCGGTGGTGAACCGAAGTGCGCCGATCCCTTCGACACGTTCGATGTACAGCACATCGGCGCCGGCGGGGACCCCGAGTTGC
>DASWRR010000282.1:0-5523 GCA_036403055.1 Ilumatobacteraceae bacterium
ACGTGAACTCCACCTCGACTCGAAGCGCGTTCCACAGCGATTCCAACTCGATCGCCGCGCCGACGTGGCCGTCGTCCCACAACAACGCGACCATCTCTCCATACACACGCGCTGTGCGTCCGCCGGCAGTGGCGTCGCGCACGAGACGACCGATCTCCGCGTCGAACGCGTCGGGGTCTGGCCGATCGTCGACGATGAACCTCGACATCGCATGCGACGCGTCGACTGCCGTCCACGCACCGTCGGCTCGCGCGCCGGCGACGTCGACACCGCGGTCGACCATCGCCGCTTCGAACGCGGCGATGTGGCGCGTTGTTGCGACGGCGATCGTCGCTTCACCGGCGACGAAGCCTGCGATCGCATGCTCTGCGACAGCGCGGACGAGATCGACGTCGTTGTCGTAGAACATCACCACGTGATCGAGAGGTCCGACGCGCGCGCTTGTGTCGATGGTCAAATCCGTTCTCCGGTCTGCTGCCCCGACAGTTTCATCCGATGTCTACGAACCGTCAAGCCAAAGGATCCTGGTTTGGAACGGGGGCTCTCTGGGAAGGGTGGGGTCTCGCCTGCGTCGTCGAGAGATGCGTGCGGGCCAGATCGGTCGACCGCCCTGCTCCGCCCCCCGGTGGGCGGTCGATCGATCTTCGTCTTCGCGGCGAATCCCGCAGCCCTTAGCATCGCCTCATGTCCGAGACGATCGCCGCGAGGTTCGAAACGATTGACGAGCGCTTCTCCGCCGTGCGCGGCGATTCGCGAATCGAGCGACTGTACGACGGGTGCCGTTGGGCGGAGGGACCGGTGTACGTGCCCGCTGGTCGGTACGTCGTGTGGAGCGACATTCCCAACGATCGCATGATGCGATGGGACGAGATGACCGGGCACGTCGGCGTGTTTCGCGAGCCTTCGGGCTTCTCGAATGGCAACATCCTGGATCGCCAGGGTCGGATGATCACCTGCGAGCACGGCAACCGTCGAGTCACACGCACGGAACACGACGGTTCGATCACGGTCGTCGCCGATCGCTTCGACGGCAAGCAACTCAACAGTCCCAACGACGTGATCGTTCGATCCGACGGATCGATCTGGTTCACCGATCCCGCCTATGGCATCGACAGCGACTACGAGGGCCACAGAGCAACGAGCGAGATCGGCGCCTGCAACGTGTACCGATGCGACCCGGACAACGGCGACGTGGCGTCGGTGGGTGACGACTTCGAACGCCCGAACGGACTCGCGTTCTCGCTCGATGAATCCGAGATCTACATCGCCGACACTCGCCGCAACCACATCCGCGTCTTCCCGATCGATGGCACCGGCTGTCTCGGCGCCGGAAAGCTTTTCGCCGAGTGCAGCGTCGGACACTTCGACGGGATCCGCCTCGACGATGCCGGCCGAGTGTGGGCGGGGGTCGGTGATGGCGTGCATTGCTTCGACGCGGACGGGACCCTCATCGGCAAGCTGCACTTGCCCGAGGACGCGGCCAACCTCACGTTCGGGGGTCTCCAGCACAACCGGTTGTTCATCGCCGCGACGACATCGCTGTACTCGATTCGCTTCAACGTGAACGGCGCAGGACCGCCGCGCGTCGGGTGACTTGAGGCGATGCGCCAGGTGGCGCTATATTAATGTCACCTAACAACATCGGTCAGGAGTGTTTGACGCCCACTGTCTGCCCTCGCAACTGAAAGGGTGCGCGTGCACCGATCAACCCCCTCAGCAGCAACCCGCGCGTTCGTTTCGTGCGCCGCGCTCGCCGCACTCGTCCTGCTCGCCTCGTGCGGCAGCGACGCAGGCACAGCGACGGGCGTCGGATCGTCGACCACGACGACCGTTGCGCCGGAGAACGTCAAGGTGGCACCCGCAGTCGTCGCGGCTGGACTCCACAAGTTGCCGGCAACGATCGCGTCGGCGATTGCCGCGATCGGTACACCACAAGCTGCCACGAAGGTCGATGCGATCGAGAAGGAATGGGCGGGGTTCGAAGGGACCGTCCGCGACACCGACCGTGACCTCTACCTGTCGATCGAGGATCAGCTGGATCCCCTGCAGGATCAGATCAAGGCCGGCGACGCGAGCGCGGCATCGACGACCGCCGGGAAGTTGTCGGACCTGTTCTCCCAGTACTTGGCGAAGCACCCAGGATGATCCGTCGCTTCGTGCTCGGACTTGCCGGCGTGATCGGCGCTGCCGCGTTTCTCGCCGCGCTGCCGACCACCCCTGTCGCTGCGGCATCGAGCCGATCGGATGCGATCGAAGAGGTGCAGAACGTGCGGGTCAGCATCGATCTGACGCTGTCGCTCATCAAGCAGGGCAGGAGCCAGGAGGCGTTCGACGCTGCGGCCAACGGCTACCTCAACCACTTCGAGCTCGTCGAGGTGCCGCTGCGCATCATCGACAACGACCTGACCATCGACACCGAAGGCCGGTTCGCCGACATCAGGCAGCTGATTCGCAACCACGCGCCGGTCGACCAGGTTCGCGACGAGCTCGTCAGCTTGCGAGGGGCGCTCGACACGATCGAACGCAAGCTCACCGCAACCGGCGCTGCCGCGCCCGCGCTCATCTTCGGTCAGAGCTTCCTGATCATCTTCCGCGAGGGCTTCGAGGTGGTGCTGCTCGTCAGCATCCTTCTCGGATACCTCGAAGCAGCCCGATCCACCGCGTTCATCCGGCCGATCCTGATCGGGATCGGTCTTGCGTGTGTTGCGACGATCCTGACCGTCGTCGTCCTGCGTCTCGTCTTCCAGTCGTTGCCGTTCTCGATCGAAGTGCTCGAAGGGATCACGGCGATGATCGCGGTCGCGATGCTGTTCTACGTCTCGTTCTGGCTCGTGGCCCGCATGGAGCACAAACGATGGATGGAGTTCGTGCGGGCCCGGCTGTGGAGTGCTGTCTCCATCGGTTCGACCTTCTCACTGGTGATGGTCGGCTTCACTGCGGTCTACCGCGAAGGCTTCGAGACCGCGCTGTTCTATCAAGCGCTGTGGTCGTTCGGCGCCGGCCTCGGGAAGTGGGTTCTCGCCGGCTTGTTCGCCGGGCTCGTCGCGCTCACCGGACTCGCACTCGTGATGTTTCGCCTCGGCCGCCGCGTCCCCATCAAGCGCTTCATGAACATCGCTGTCGCATGCGTCATGCTGACGTCGGTGACGTTTCTCGGCAATGCGGTGCACGCGCTGCAAGCCGGCGATCTCATTGCGTATCACCGACTCGACAACTGGCCACGCATCCCGATCTTCTTGTCGCAGGTCACCGGATACTGGCCGACGCTGCAGAGCATCGTTGCGCAGATCGTGCTCCTCGCCGTGTACATCCTCGGCGCGGTCTACGCGTTCGTGCTGCGCCCGCGCCGTCACCGCGTCACACCGCCGACGAACCCCTCACCGCTCGTCGCAGCTTGAGCGATGTAGAACATGGGAATGCGCGTTGGTGTTGACGTTGGCGGCACCTTCACCAAGGCCGTCGCGATCGACGGTGTCACCGGCGACCTGGTGGCACGCTGCGTCGTGCCGACGACGCACGATGCGCCGGCCGGCGTTGCCGAAGGCGTTGTCGCATGCGTTGCGGAGGTCGCCGAAAAGGTCGGCGCCGCCAACGTCGAGCTCGTGACGCACTCGACGACGCAAGCAGTGAACGCATTGCTCGAAGGTGATGTTGTTCGAGTCGGTGTCTTCGGTCTCGGCCGACGGCCCGATCTGAAGAAGGTCCGCCGACGAACGTCGCTCGTTGATGTCGAGCTGTCGCCCGGACGCCGCCTTCCCGCGTCACCGGTGTTCTTCGACGTCACCGACGGGCTCGATGCCGGCGCCGTGCGCGTCGAGATGCAACGGCTCGTCGACGAGGGCGTCGGTGCCATCTCCGTCGCCGAAGCGTTCTCACCCGACGATGATCGAAACGAGCAGACCGTCGTCCAGATCGCCCGCGAAGCGGGACTGCCGGCCTGCGCCAGCACCGAGCTCTCCGGCTTGTACGGCCTCGAGCTACGCGCCGTGACTGCCGCAGTCAATGCATCCATCTTGCCGATCGCCGTCCGAACTGCGCAGTTCGTGGAGCAAGGGGTGCACAACGCGCACATCGCGGCGCCTGTGATGGTGATGCGTGGCGACGGCGGGGCGACGAACCTCGCGGGGTTCCGCGAGGCACCCGCGAAGACGCTCTACTCAGGCCCTGCAGCGTCGGTCGCCGGCGCGCTGCGATCGGGCGCGATCACCGATGGCGTCATCGTCGAGGTCGGCGGCACGTCGACGAACATCGCGGCAATCCGCGACGGCAGGCCGCTGCTGTCGTACGTCACGGTCGCGTCCCACGCGACCGCACTCCGGGCAATCGACGTCCGCGTCGTCGGTGTCGCCGGCGGATCGATGCTGCGCGTCCGGCGCCGTCGCGTCCACGCCGTCGGCCCACGGAGCGCCCACATCGGCGGGTTGCCGTACGCCTGCTTCGTCGAGCCGTCGCGGCTCGTCGGCGCGGTCGGTGTGACCATCGCGCCGAAGGACGGTGACGACAACGACCATCTCGTGCTGCAACTCACCGACGGAACCCTTGCCGCGGTGACAGTCACGTGCGCGGCGAACGCGCTCGGTGTGACACAACCGGGAGACCACGCGTGGACGCCGACGGCACACGAAGCCGGCGTCGCCGCGCTCGACGCCGCCGGCCGTTACTGCGGCGAGGACGGCCACCGCGTCGCTGATCGGATGATGGCCGCAGCGAGCGAGGCGGTGTGCGAGCTGGTCTACAACCTGGTGACGACTCAAAAGCTACGTGCGCCGGTGATCTTGGCAGTCGGAGGTGCGGCCGGCGGTCTCGGTCGCTTCGTCGCGGCACGAATGGGCATGCCGTGCACGGTTCCGCCCGACGCCGAGATCATCTCGTCGATCGGCGATGCGCTGTCGATGGTCCGCGCAGAGCACGAGCGCACCGTCAGCGCGCTGACTGCCGATGTGGTGCGCGAGCTTTCGCAGGAGGCCGAGAACGAGGCGCTCGAGGCGGGCGCTGCGCCCGGGTCCGTGGAGGTCCGCATCGAGGAGCTCCCGGAGCGCGGGACGGTTCGCGCCATCGCGACGGGCACCGTCGGATTGCGAACCGGCGCGCTTCCCGGCCAGCAGGTCGTCACCGCCGACCACATCCGCGACAGGGAACCGTCCGACGCCGTCATCACCCAGGCCGGCGCCTTCTGGCTCGCCCGGCGTCGTGGCACGATCGCGATCATCGATCGTTTCGGGGATCCTGTGGCGACGGTCAAGGGGGTGGCGAGCACAGTGGGCGAGCTCGACGCAACGGTCGAACGGCTCACTCGAGTTCGAGGGCCGATCACGCTGCGACCGACGATCTGGTTGATCAGTGGCGGTCGCATCGCGGAGCTCGCGAGCAACGACATGGTCCGCGCCGCGACCGCGCTGCATGACCCGAATGACGAATCCGAGCTCCTCATCGTCGGAAGGAAAACCTGACATGGTCGACTACATCCCGTTGTCGAGGCGACGACGCAATGCGGCGCTGGTGGCACTCGCGACGTTGCTCGTC
>DASWRR010000283.1:0-17070 GCA_036403055.1 Ilumatobacteraceae bacterium
CCGCGTTCAAGGCGATCCAGGACGGCAAGCAGGTTGCGGTCCTCGCGCCGACGACGCTGCTCGTGACGCAACACGGCAACACCTTCGCCGACCGCTTCGCGGGATACCCGATCCGGGTCGAGACGTTGAGTCGATTCCTCACGAACAAGGAAGCAAAGCGAGTCATCGACGGCCTCGCCACCGGCGAGGTCGACTGCGTGATCGGGACGCACCGACTGCTGCAGGACGGTGTGAAGTTCAAGGACCTCGGGCTGCTGATCGTCGACGAAGAGCAGCGCTTCGGCGTGCAGGCGAAAGAGGCGATGAAGAAGTTGAAGGTCAACGTCGACGTCCTGACGCTGAGTGCGACACCGATCCCGCGAACGCTGGAGATGAGTCTCGTGGGCATTCGCGATCTGTCGTTGCTGCAGACTCCTCCGGCCGATCGCCAACCGATCCTGACCTTCGTCGGCGAGTACGACGAACGAGTTGCGGTCGAGGCGCTTCGCCGCGAACTGCTGCGCGAGGGCCAGGTGTTCTGGGTGCACAACCGCGTCAAGACGATCTCGCAGTGCGCGGAGCGCCTGCGCGAACTGGTCCCCGAAGCGCGCATCGCGGTCGCTCACGGGCAGATGGACGAAGGATCGCTCGAACAGATCGTCGTCGACTTCTGGGAGGGCCGGTACGACGTGCTCGTCTGCACGACCATCATCGAGAGCGGCATCGACATGCCGACCGTCAACACGCTCGTCGTCGAACGCGCCGACCTCCTCGGGCTCGGACAGATGCACCAGTTGCGCGGCCGCGTCGGACGGAGCGGATCGCGGGCGTATGCGTACCTGTTCCATCCGCGCGACGTGCGCTTGACAGAGGATGCGTACGAACGCCTGAGAACGATCGGTGAGGCGACGGACCTCGGAAGCGGATTCAAGATCGCGATGCGCGACCTCGAGATACGCGGTGCCGGCAACCTGCTCGGTGAATCGCAGAGCGGCCACATCGCCGCAGTCGGGTACGACCTGTACTGCCAGATGGTCACCGAAGCAGTCGGTGAGATGAAGGGTGAGCCGCCGAAGGAGCCGAGCGAGCTCAAGCTCGACGTTCCCACGGACGCGTACCTTCCGGTCGAGTACGTGACGAAAGAGGAGTCGCGGCTCGAGGCGTATCGCCGGCTCGCAGCCGTCACGACCGCGGCCGAGGTCGACGACATCCGCAGTGAATGGGAAGACCGGTATGGACCTGTGCCGGAACCGGCGGACGCCTTGCTCGACGTCGGCTACCTGCGCGCCGAATGCCACCGGCTCGGACTGCGCGACGTGTCGATCGCGTCGAACCAGGCACGGCTCGCCCCACTGTCGTTGAAGACGAGCGCGGAGATGCGGCTACAGCGTCTCGCCCGCGACGCGATCTTCAAGCCGGATTCGCAGCAGCTCGTCGTACCGATCAAGCGCGGCGCCGAACCGGCCGAGTTCCTCGTGGCGTTCCTTCGCGAACTGATCCCGGCATGAGAGCTTGCCGAGGAGCGTCACGGTGAGGCTGCACATCGCCAAGCCAGGCGAGCACGTGTCGTTGGTCGAGTGGCCGTTCCAGGATCGCCTCGACGACTGGGACATCAAGGGCATGCACGAAGTGGCAGGCCTGCACCGCCACGTCGTGCGCCTCATCGACACCGGCGAGATGACGTACGTCGTCAAGGAGCTGCCCGACAACCTCGCCGAACGCGAGTGGCGACTGCTGCGCGAGCTCGGCGACCTCGGGTTGCCGACGGCCGAAGTCGTCGGCGTGGTCACCGAGCGCAACGACGAGATGGACGGGTTGTTGATCACACGCAACATCGACTACTCGCTGCCGTACCGAGTGCTGTTGTCCGGACGCGGGCTGCATGTCCCCTATCTCGGCGAGCGTCTGCTCGACGCGCTGTCCGGATTGCTCGTGCGGTTGCACCTCGTCGGGTTCTACTGGGGCGACTGCTCGCTGTCGAACACGCTGTTCCGCCGCGATGCCGGCGCGTTGAGCGCCTACGTGATCGACGTCGAGACCGGCGAACGGCACCCATCGCTGTCCGATGGGCAACGACGGCACGATCTCACGATCGCGACGGAGAACGTCGCCGGGGACCTCGCCGACCTCGAGGCCGGTGGCTTGCTGGCGGAAGGCATCGACCCGATCGCGACCGCGCTCGCGATCGAGCAGACATATCAGCGTCTGTGGACGGAACTGACCGGCGCGGACGAGTTCGACGTCGACGAGACGTATCGGATCGACAACCGGTTGCAGCGATTGCACGAGCTCGGGTTCGACGCCGCGGAGCTCGAGCTGTACACGACCGCCGGCGGGTCGAAGCTGCGGCTGATCCCACGCGTCGTGGAGCACGGGTTCCACGGGCAGCGGCTGAAGACGTTGACGGGACTCGACACCGGCGAGAACCAGGCCCGACGGCTGCTGAACGACATCAGCAGGTACCGCGCCGTGATCGAACGCCAGACGCTGCGCAAGGTCCCCGAAACCGTCGCAGCAGCGCGCTGGCTCGACGAGCGTTTCGAACCGACGATCGATGGCGTCCCACCGGACCTGGTCGGCAAGCTCGAGCCGGCCGAGCTGTTCCACCAGGTGCTCGAACACCTCTGGTTCCTGTCCGAGGCAGCGGGCGAAGACGTCGGGCTCGGCGAAGCCGTGACCTCGTACGTCCGCGATGTGCTGACGCCGCTGCCGAGCGAGCTGCGCCCTGAGGACCCTTCGTGGGGACGCGACGAGGAGTGGGATGCGTATCGGTGGGCGGCCGACGGCTGGGTCACCGAGGAGGCTGACGGGTGAGTGGCCGCTCGGCGTCGGACCATTAGAGTCGAGCCGTGAATCGACGCCGTTCGGCCGTTCCGGCCATCGCCTGTGGACTGATCGCACTGTCCTCGATCGCACTGTCCTCATGTGCAACGTTCAACCAGAACAACGTCGCGGCGAAGGTCGGTGACCACAGCTTGAGCGCCAAGGAAGCCGAGCGCCTTGCTGCAGACGGCGGCAGAGCTGCGACGGGCGACGACTTGCGTGCCGAGATCAGCAAGTGGATACGGGTCACCGTGCTCGAAGCGACGACGGGAGCGCCAACGGCGCCGACGACGACGCCGGCCGATCTCGACACGCGCTACGCCAAGGCGATCACGAGCATCGCCGGCGACCAGGCGCGCACGTTGTACGCATCGGGCGTCAACGGCAGTCCCGTCATCTGCCTGGCCGCGATCACCGTTGCAACACTGGACGATGCGAACAAGGTGCTCGCCACGCTGAAGGCAGGCACTCCGTTCGCCGACGCCGCGCGAACGAACTCCACGGACGCTGTCATCGCCCAAGCCGGGGGCATCGTCAAGGGTGGGCCGAATGCTGATCAGGAGTGCCTCGATCCGGCGACCGTGAACCCGAACGTCGTCGCCGCGCTGAAGACGACTCCGGTCGGCGAGCCGATTGCCGCGGACCTCAGCACGTTCGCCGCCGTCCTCATGCTGCGGCCGTTCGACGATCTGCTGCCGGAGTCGCAGTCGAAGATCGCCACGGCAAGCGTGCCGCAAGCGCAACTCGATGCGATCGTCGACAACGCCAACATCTACGTCGACCCGAGATACGGCAGGTGGGATGCGACCACCGGCACGGTCGTCACGCTGACGTCTTGATGGCCGACGCCTCACCGGGCCCCCGAGGACGCGTCACGATCGTCGGACTCGGTCCTGGTGGTCCGGAGTACGTGACACGACAGACGCTCGACGCGATCGCCGCGCACGAACATCGCTATCTGCGCACAACACGTCATCCGTCTGCCTCGGTGGTACCGGATGCCACATCATTCGATGACGTCTACGAAGCGGCGGACACGTTCGCCGACGTGTACGGCGAGATCACCGAACGGCTCGTGACAGCCGCGCAGCAGCACGGCGAGATCCTCTACGCGGTGCCAGGGTCACCACTGATACTCGAGCGATCGGTGCGCCACCTCACTGCCGATTCGCGCATCGACTGCACGGTCCTTCCGGCGATGTCGTTCCTCGATCTTGCATACGCCCGTCTCGGGATCGACCCTGTGGAGGCGGGAGTCCGACTGGTCGACGGTCACGAGTTCGCGGTCGCAGCGGCCGGCGATCACGGGCCGATGCTGGTCGCGCACACCCACGCGAACTGGGTTCTCAGCGACATCAAGCTGTCGATCGAGGCGCCGACGGGCGACGATCCGGTCGTCATCCTGCAGCGGCTCGGCACACCGGACGAACTGATCACGACGACCACCTGGGCGGAGCTCGATCGCTCCGTCGAGGCCGACCACCTCACGTCGGTGTACGTACCGCGCCTCGGCGTCGCGGTCGGCGAGTCGTTGGTGCGATTTCATGAGCTCACCCGAACGCTGCGGGAGCAGTGTCCGTGGGACCGCGAACAGACGCACGAGTCGTTGATCAAGTACCTGCTCGAGGAGACGTACGAGGTCGTCGACGCGCTCCAGGCACTCGACCCCGAAGATCCGGAATCGGACGCAGCGCTGATCGAGGAGCTCGGCGACCTGATGTACCAGATCGAGTTCCACGCGACCATCGCCGAGCAGGAGGGCCGCTTCACGATGACGGACGTGGTCGACGGGATCCACGACAAGCTCGTGCGCCGTCACCCACACGTGTTCGGCTCTGTCACCGCGGACGACGCCGACACGGTCGTTGCAAATTGGGACGCCATCAAACGCGACGAGAAGGGCCGCACGAGCGTGTTCGACGGCGTCGCGATGTCACAGCCGTCGTTGAGCTACGCCTATCACGTGCAACGCAAGGCCGCGAAGGTCGGGTTCGATTGGCCGGACGTCGCCGGGGCGATTCCGAAGATCGGCGAGGAGTCCGCCGAGCTCGTCGACGCGATCGCTGATGGTGACCGTCGTCGTATCGACGAAGAGCTCGGTGACCTCCTCTTCGCCGTCGTCAACGTGGCACGACATCTGGACATCGAGCCCGAAGCCGCACTGCGCGCCGCGGCGCACAAGTTTCGGCGGCGGTTCGAGAAAGTCGAATCGCTTGCCGCCGAACGCGGTCTCGTCATGAACGATTCCGGCATCGCTGTACTCGACTCGTTATGGGACGAAGTGAAACGCAGCGAGGTCGACGGCGACAACGACTAGCGATGCGCTGATGCCATGAACGCCGGCAGCTGGTTCTCCAGCGGGCTGTAGCGATCACGAGCACACGCAGTGTCGAACGAATGCATGGCCCTCCACACGGCCGTCGCCGTCGCGAGCATCAACGTCACGTCGATTGCCACGAGACCGGCAAACCACGCGGCGTTGTTGAAGCTCGTCTCCGGAAGGACGATCGTCGCGATCGTGCGATAGCCCAGCGATGCGAGCGGGAACCACAGCAACTTGGTGAACTGGTAGGCGTCCGCCCCGATGCGTCGCGCCGAACTGCGCAACGACAGCAGCACGAATCCATGGCCGATGCACACCCACACCACCGCACCGATCGCCCACCAGCGGTCGAACGCGGGCCGGTACACGGATGCCACGGCGGCCGCGATCGGACCCACGAGGTACGCGAACGGCGGTAGGAACGGCGATGACGCGAGCGGCGCGACACGGTGACCGTTGATCGCGGCGAGCGTCGTCCACACGACCCAGCCGAGATACGCCATTCCGAACGTCGAGATCATCAGCGGCAGCAGCCAACTGATCTCGTTGAGAGCGGCGTGGTAGTTGGACGCCGTGATGTGGCGGTACGACTTCGACAGCACAACCGCCGCGACGGTGTAGCCGACTACGCAACCGAGCCAACCGGCTGCGGCAAGAATTCTCGTCGCACTCGTGCCGACGAGCTCGGGGCCGGCGTGTGCGGCGTGCTCGTACGCGCGGGTCACGAGGGGCGCCTGCAGGAACTCCTGCTCGGGGTGGTCGAGCATCGGCGGCAAGCTCGGTGCGCCGATGACGAGCTCCGGTGCGGCGGCGGAAACGATGCGCGGCTCCGGACGTCGGGCCGACGCCTCCGGCGGCGCGCTGAACGACGACATCACGGGCGGCGCCAGCGGGGGCGCCACAGACGGCGACGGCCACGACGGTTGACACTGCTGCGCATCCACGTCCACTTCATCGGCACGAGGAACGCAACCTTGAGAGGCTGATCCTGCGGCGGATCGACGTCGTCATGGCTCCACCGGTTCGACTCGGCGCCAGCAGCTACCCTCTCGCCCAGTATGAGTGAGATCGTCAACATCGTCGGCCGTGAGATCCTCGACTCGCGGGGCAACCCGACCGTCGAGGTCGAGGTCGAGTTGGAGAGCGGCGCCATCGGACGAGCAGCCGTACCGTCGGGCGCCTCGACGGGCGAGCACGAGGCCGTCGAGCTCCGCGACGGCGGCTCGCGCTATCTCGGCAGGGGTGTTCGCACGGCCGTCGGATACGTCAATGGTGAGATCGCAACCGCGCTCAACGGGATCGACGCGATCGAACAGCGTCTCATCGACACCGAGCTGTGCAACCTCGACGGCACCGACAACAAGGCTCGCCTCGGTGCGAACGCGATACTCGGCACCAGCCTCGCCGTCGCAAAGGCATCCGCCGCGGAGCTCGAGCTGCCGCTGTATCGATACGTGGGCGGCCCGAACGCGCATGTGCTTCCCGTGCCAATGATGAACGTGCTGAACGGAGGCGTGCACGCCGACAACTCCGTCGACTTCCAGGAGTTCATGGTGATGCCCGTCGGCGCGCCCAGCTTCGCCGAAGCGTTGCGCTGGGGTACCGAGACCTACCACACGTTGAAGAAGTTGCTGCACGATCGCGGCCTGTCGACGGCCGTCGGCGACGAGGGCGGTTTTGCGCCGAACCTGGCGACCAACGAAGACGCGATCAAGCTCCTCGTCGAGGCGATCGACAAGGCCGGGTACGCGCCGGGCGACGAGATCGCGATCGCGCTCGATCCCGCTGTCAGCGAGTTGTATCGCGACGGCAACTACCACCTTCCCGGCGAAGGAAAGGTGCTGTCGTCCGGCGATCTCGCCGGATACTGGGACCGCCTTGCCGGGATGTACCCGATCGTCAGCCTCGAAGACGGCATGGCCGAGGACGATTGGGACGGTTGGGCAGCGCTGACACAGGCGCTCGGCACGAAGATCCAACTCGTCGGCGACGACCTGTTCGTCACCAACACCAAGCGACTGCAGATGGGCATCGATCGCAAGGTGGCCAACAGCGTGCTGATCAAGGTCAACCAGATCGGCTCGCTGACGGAGACGCTCGACACGGTGGAGCTTGCGTCGCGCCACGCGTACTCGAGCGTGATGAGCCACCGCAGCGGCGAAACGGAAGACGTCTCGATTGCGGACCTCGCAGTCGCGACGAACTGTGGGCAGATCAAGACAGGGGCGCCGGCGCGCAGTGATCGCGTGGCGAAGTACAACCAGCTGCTGCGCATCGAGCATGGTCTCGGTCAGGCGGCGTCGTACCGCGGGCGTGCCGCGCTGGCTCCGCACTGACGACGTTTCCATTGACGCCGTTCCGGCGAACGGAGCTGCGAGAATGTGTGCCGTGAGCGACGGGCATCGAACCACTTGCATTCAGCGTCCGCGTGATGCGACGCGAGCAGCACTGTCACGCGGAGCTGATTCGTCGCGGTTCGCAGACTTCACACGCCCGATCGCGAAGGACAAGCAACTCGTCAAAGGCCGCGCCAAGCGGCTGATCTTCGCGCTCGTTGCCGTCGTCATCGCCGCAGCGTTGATCGCATCGCTGTTCGTCCTGCCGGTCAAGAGCTGGCTGCAGCAGCGCGACGATCTCACCCGCAAGCAGAACGAGCTCGCCGTCCTCAGCAACGCGAACGCGCAACTCGCCGCCGACGTCAGCCGCTTGCAGACGCCCGACGGGATCAAGGAGGCGGCGCGCCAGGAGGTCGGGTACGTCGGCATCGGCGAACAGCGCATCTCGGTGCTCGCGACACCGAACGCTCCGCTCACGCTTCCTGTCGGCTGGCCGTATGACGCGATCGCGCAGATCATCGCGGTGCGCAACGCCGCTGCGACCGCACCCCCGGCATCCACGCCGTAGCAACTTCGGCCTGCGACGCGACACCGTCTAGTGTCGGCCAACGAATCCGTTCGGCAGATCCAGGGGGTCACGCGTGGCTGGCAGCATTCTCGGCAACAGAGTTCTTCGCAAGGAAGACCCGAAGTTCCTCACGACCGGCGGGAAGTACGTCGACGATCTCCTCGACGAGCCGCTCCTCGCCGGCGCCGCGCACGTCACCTACGTTCGCTCATCGGTTGCCCACGGTCGGATCGTCAACATCGACACCTCTGCCGCGCTCGCGATGCCCGGCGTCCTCGGCGTGTACACCGCGGCGGACCTCGGCCTCGTCGAAGAGCCGGCGACGTTCAACCCGACGGTCTCCCGCGGACGGTTGGCGATGGGCAAGGTTCGCTTCGTCGGCGAGCCGGTCGCCGTGGTCGTCACTGAAGATCGCCAGCAGGGTGAGGACGCGATCGAGCAGGTTGTCGTCGAGTACGAGGTACTCGAAGCGCTCGTCGATCCGGAAGAGGCGATGAAGTCGACGACGCTCCTCTACGAGAGCGCCGGCAGCAACGTCGTGTTCGACACGACGGCGCTCGGCATGCCCGACAACACCGGCGACGAGTACTTCGCCGATTGCGAGGTCGTCGTCACCGGCCGCTTCGTCAACCAACGTGTCGCGCCGTGCCCGCTCGAGGTCCGTGGATCCGCGGTTGCGTGGGTGCCCTCCGAGGACGGCAGCACTCGGCTGTATCAATGGCTGAGCACACAGGGTGCGCAGGCGGCGCGCGATGCGCTCATGGCCGGCAACGGGCTGACGATCGAGCAGCTCCGGGTCATCACACCCGACGTCGGCGGTGGTTTCGGCGCGAAGATCACGTGCTATCCGGAGGAGATCCTCCTCGGCCAGCTGTCGAAGTTGGTCGGGCGGCCGTTGCGTTGGCGGGAGAACCGCACGGAATCGATGATGGTCCTCGGGCACGGCCGTGCCCAGATCCAGTACGTGACCGCCGGCGGAAACCGCGACGGCAAGATCACCCACTACCGCTTGCATGCGATCCAGGACTGCGGCGGCTGGGTCGAGCTCGGCACGATCCTCGCCCCGTTCATGACTCGTCCGATGTCGTCGGCGGTCTACGACATTCCCAACATCGAGTGCCGTACAACGAGCGTCGTCACCAACACGACACCGGTCACCGCGTATCGCGGCGCCGGCCGCCCTGAGGCAACCGCCGCTGCGGAACGGGCGATGGACCTGTTCGCCGCCGAGCTCGGGATGGACGCCGTCGAGGTGCGGCGCAGGAACCTGATCCCGAAGTTCTCCGAGCCGCACACCACCGTGATCGGGCAGACCTACGACGTCGGCGACTTCGAGGTCGCGCTCGACAAGGCACTCGCAGCCGCCGACTACACGGCGTTGCGCGCCGAGCAGGCCGCACGTCGTGCCAGCGGCGACAGCCAGCAGCTCGGCATCGGCGTCAGCGTGTACGTCGAGATCACCGGCGGTGTCGACCCGTTCGGGGAGCACGCCAAGATCGAGGTGCTCGAGGACGGTCGCGCCGTCGTCTACACCGGGACGTCGCCACACGGGCAGGGTCACATCACCTCGTGGAGCATGCTCGCCCACGAGCAGACCGGAATCCCGATGGACAAGATCGACCTCGTGTGGGGCGACACCGACCTCGTCCCGAAGGGGTACGGGACGATGGGCTCGCGTTCGTTGCAGCAAGGTGGCGCCGCCGTGTGGACGGCATCGGGTGAGCTCGTCGACACGGCGCGCAAGCTCGCCGCGAAGCTGCTCGAGGCAAACGAAGCCGACGTCGTCCTCGACAAGGACAACGGCGCGTTTCACGTCACGGGAACGCCTGCCGTCGGCAAGTCGTGGGCCGAGCTGTCGATTGCCGCGAAGAGCGACAGCGACCTGGCCGACGGCCTCGAGGCCGCGACGTACTTCCAGGCATCCAGCCCGACGTTTCCGTTCGGGTCGCATGTTGCCGTCGTCGAAGTCGACACCGAGACCGGCCAAGTGCGCCACCTTCGTCACGTCGCCTGCGACGATGCCGGGACCGTGCTGAACCCACTCCTGCTCGAAGGTCAGATCCATGGTGGCGTCGCCCAAGGAACCGCGCAGGCGTTGCTCGAGGAAGTGCGGTACGACGGTGACGGCAACCCGATCACGTCGAACCTTGCCGACTACGCATTCATCTCCGCAGCGGAGCTGCCGAGCATCGAGATCGTCCACATGGAGACACCGACGTTCGTCAACCCCCTCGGCGCCAAGGGAATCGGCGAGAGCGGCACCATCGGCTCGACACCCGCCGTGCAGTCGGCCGTCATCGACGCCGTCAGCCACCTCGGTGTTCGCCACATCGACATGCCGTGCACCGCAGAGCGTGTGTGGAACGCGATCGAGGCGGCGCGCGGCTGAGACTGGGTGACGTCGTTTCCTGACAATTTCTCAGGAGCGGGCGTGGACAACGAGTGATTCGATCGTCAATACTGCTCTGCATGATTGATCGACAAGTGCTCGGTGCACTCCACGAGGAAGAGGTACGGCGGTTCATCGCCGATCATCCGCGATCGGCGGAGCTGTCGAAGGAGGCCCACGCCAACCTCCTTTCCGGCGTTCCGATGGCCTGGATGACGCGCTGGCCCGGATCGTTCCCCATCTTCTTCGATGCCGCGCAAGGGGCTCACTTCCGCGACGTCGACGGGCTCGAGTACATCGACTTCTGCCTGGGTGACACGGGTGCGATGACAGGCCACGCACTGCCGCAGGTCGCCGATGCGCTGTATGCGCAGGCGCGTCGTGGGATCACCACGATGCTCCCATCCGTCGACGCGGCATGGGTCGGCGGGGAACTTGCTCGCCGCTTCGGCTTGCCGGTGTGGCAGATGGCGATGACGGCGACGGATGCGAACCGATTCGTGCTGCGATTCGCCCGCCATCTCACCGGCCGCTCGAAGGTGCTGGTGTTCGACTGGTGCTATCACGGCACGGTCGACGAGACGTTGGCGACGTTGGACGCTCGTGGCAACACGATCTCGCGACCCGGAAATCTCGGTGCGCCGTTCGATCCGTCAGCGACCACAGTCGTCGTGCCGTTCAACGACCTCGAAGCGCTGGAGGCCGCACTCGCCACCTGCGAGATCGCGTGCGTCCTTGCCGAGCCTGCTCTGACCAACATCGGGATCGTCATGCCCGAGCCCGGCTTCCACGACGAGTTGCGCCGGCTGACTCGGCTGCACGACACGTTGCTGGTCATCGACGAGACCCACACCATCTGTGTCGGGCCGGGCGGCGCCACGGTTGCATGGGGCCTCGAACCGGACTTCTTCGTGATCGGCAAGACGATCGGAGGCGGCATGCCGGCAGCTGCATACGGCATGACCGCGGAGATCGCGGAACGCCTCGAACCGACGATCGGCACGGGAGCCGTCGACGTCAGCGGAATCGGCGGCACCCTCAGCGGGAATGCGCTCGCGATGGCTGCCGTCCGGGCGACGCTGGGCTCAGCGCTGCGCGACGAGGACTTCGCTCACATGATCCCGTTGGCGACGGCGTGGACGGACGGCGTCCGCAGCACGATCGAGCGTCATGACCTGTCGTGGCACGTGCAACAACTCGGCGGGCGCGCCGAGTACTGGTTCTGTCCGCCACCTCGCGACGGCGCGGCTGCGGCCGCGGCGGTCGACGAAGAGCTCGACTCGTTCATGCATCTCTGGGCGATCAATCGTGGGATCCTGCTGACGCCGTTCCACAACATGGCGTTGATGTCGCCACATCACTCGATGGCCGACATCGACGCGCACACTGAGGTGTTCGGCTCGGCCGTGGCAGCATTGCTGTCGTGAGCGCTGCATGAAGCTGGCCGACCAGGTCGCGATCGTCACGGGCGCGGGGAGCGCGTCGGGCATCGGGTACGCCTCGGCCAGAGCGCTTGCTGCCGACGGCGCCCACGTCGTGCTGGCATCGACGACGGATCGCATCCACGAACGCGTCGACGAGTTGCGCGCCGAAGGGTTCGCCGCGACAGGGTTCGTTGGCGATCTGATGACGGCGGGTGTGCCGGAGCAGCTCGCCGCAATGGCGCTGGCCGTGGCAGGCCGCATCGATGTCTGCGTCAACAACGCCGGCATGATCGCAGTCGGGATCGAACCGCGGAGCAAAGCGACCACGGAGGTCACGCCCGAGGAGTGGGCGGACAGCCTGCATCGCAACCTCACCACGTGCTTCAGCATGACCCGCGCCTGTCTCGAGTCGATGGGGGAACGGCGATACGGACGCATCGTCAACGTCGCCTCAACATCTGGACCGGTTCAAGCGTTCCTCGGCGACCCCGGCTACCACGCCGCCAAAGCGGGCATCATCGGGCTGACGCGCGCCATCGCACTGGAGGTCGCTCATCTCGGGATCACGGTGAATGCCGTGTCGCCGGGCTGGATCGCCACCGGCGCACAGCTGACGATCGAGCACACCGCGGGGAGCTACACACCGCTCGGCCGCAGCGGGACGCCCGACGAGGTCGCGGCGGCGATCCGCTTTCTTGCCGATCCTGGCGCGAGCTTCGTCACCGCCCAGCAGATCGTGGTCGACGGTGGCAACTCCTTGCCGGAGGACCGCTCGTGGCGTCCGGCGCAATGAGCTCGGAACCCTCGACAGCACCACCCTCCCCTGTCGTCGCCGTGACGGGCGCTGCCGGTGGCATCGGCGGTGCGACGGCGGCCCGTTTCCTGACCGGCGGATGGCGAGTCGCGTTGATCGACATCGCCGCGCCCGACATCGGCGCGGCGACTGGACCGGGCGCACTCGTCGTCGAGGCCGATCTCCGCAAGGTCAGTGAGTGCCGAAGAGCGATCGAAGAGACCGTTGCGTGGGCCGGCCGTCTGGATGCGGTCGTCAACGCCGCCGGTGTGTGGACAGAAGGTCCGAGCGCGGCAACGACCGAAGAAGAGTGGGACCGTGTCGTCGATCTCAATCTGAAGGGCCTCTACTTCGTGTGCGCGGCCGCGATCCCGCACCTCACGACGACGCATGGTTGCATCCTCAACATGTCGTCGGATGCCGGGATCCAGGGCAACGCCGGGGCCGCGGTGTACTGCGCGTCGAAGGGCGGTGTCTCGATCCTGACCAAGGCGCTGGCGCTCGAGCTCGCCCCGGCGGGCGTGCGCGTCAACGCCGTCTGCCCCGGCGACGTCGACTCGCCGATGTTGCGCGGCCAGGCGGCGGCCAGCGCTGACCCAACGGCATATCTCGCGAAGCTGCTGCGCGGTTACCCACAAGGCGAGATGGCACGGTTCATCGACCCGGCGGAGATCGCCGAGCTGTTGTGGTTCCTCGCCCAACCGTCGTCCGCGGCGATCACCGGTGCGAACATCTCGATCGACTTCGGTCTGTCGGCAGGCATCACGTGAACAGAGCGCCGACGCCGACGACCCTCGACGACACGGATCGAGTCCTGATCGAGGCACTGCAGCGCGATGGTCGGGCGAGCTACGCCGACCTCGCCGAGCTCGTGACGCTGTCGCCCGCCGCAACTCGCCTTCGCGTGCAGCGCCTTCTCGATGCCGGTGTCGTGAAGGTCGTCGGCGTGACCGATCCGTTGGCACTCGGCTACCCCGTGATGGCTGCGCTCGGTGTGCGCGTCGAGCGCAACGTCCGTGACGTCGCTGACCGGATCGCCGACATCGCCGGCGTGATCTACGTCGTGTTGACGTCGGGCTCGTTCGACCTGCTCGTCGAAGTCGTGTGCGAGGACTCCGCTCGATTGCTCACCGTCATCGATGCCGAGATCCGCATGATCGACGGCGTTCGCAGCGTCGAGAGCTTCACCTACTTCGGCATCCACACCCACCGCTTCATCTGGGACGCTCGATAGGTCAATCCGGCGACTTCAACCGGAGGTACAACGTCAGCAGACCCAGCAGCACGACGACGATCACGAGCGTGCGAAACAGCCACAGAATCGTCCCGATGATGAAGTGGAACACCGCCAGGACGACGATCGCAACGATGACGTAACCGACAACGGTTGCCATCGCTGAGCGCGCACCGCTGCGTTCGATCGACACCTCAGGAGTATGCCAGCGTCAGCCGGCGACTCGCGTGCGAGAGATGCGGGGGTCGACTATCCGAGGTCGAGCCAGGCACGCCGGTCGAACGCGAGCGACGTGTCGCTACGTCGGTCGTCCGAGTCCTCGACGTTCGCCGGCATCGCCGGAGGATCGCTCGCGAACACCTGGGTTGTGGGGTCCGAAGACCCTCGGTCGTCTGCCATGGTTCCCCGATTCGTGCTCGACCGGCTGTACGCCGACCACTCCGACTACCCGCCCATCGTTGAACTCAAACGCCGCGATGGGGAAAGATCGTCTGAATCGAAACCGGTTCGGGTAGTTCCGACGGCGTGATCGTCACCCGTTCGAGTGAGATTTCGCCGCGTCCGCGGCGCGAGTACGCCGTGGTCGTGTCGACGCGAGCGTTCGGCTTCTTTGCGCTCGCGGTCGTCGCGGCGTTCATCGGAGTGATGATCATCGAACGCGCTGCGCAGGTCTTCGTGATCCTGGGCGCCGCGGTGACGGTCGCCGTGATCGCGGCGCCACTTGTCAGGCGGCTGACGACGTGGATGCCGCGTGGTGCCGCAATCGTGGCAGTCACCCTCATCGGGATGCTGGGAACGGTGGCCGTCCTCGGGACCGTCGCCTGGGACCTCAATCATCAGGCGAGCGCGCTCTCGCGCTCGTTGCACAAAGCAGTCGCAGATCTGCCCGAGGCGAGCACTGCTGCGCGCACGGCGAAGGACCTCGAGGTCGACAGACGGATCGACTCGATCTTCAACGGCGCGGCGACGCGACTCGTCGTCGGCGAGAACGACCCACTTGCGGTCGCCGCCGAGATCGCGAAGGTCGTCGTCGTCGCGGTCCTCGCGGCATTCATGATCGCCGGAGGCAAACGCGTCGTCGACATGGCCATTCGGTTCGTCCGACGGACGTCCATCCGCGAAGAGCTGCACGTCGCGTTCGACACTGCCGTGCATCGCGCCGGCTCGTTCCTGCGCCGCACGATCGCGGTCAGCGCCGTCCACGGTGTTGCCGCGGGCGCGCTCGCATTGCTGATGGGCGTACCGGGATCGATCTCGATCGGCGCGTGGGTCACCGTTGCGTCGACCGTGCCCATCCTCGGAGGCCTCCTCGCGTGGGCACCTGTCGTCGCCCTGGCGACAGTGCACGACATCCCGATCAGCGTCGCGATTGCGATCGCGCTCGTCTGCGTCGTTGCCGATCGGGTGGCGCGAGCTCGATGGGTTCATCGCAGCCTGCGTGTCGGGCCGTTGCTGTCGTTGATCGGTATCGGCGGCGGGCTCTACCTCATCGGGGTGTCGGGCGCGATGCTCGGTCTGTTCGTCGTCGCGTTCACGAGCGCACTGATGACGCATGCCGGACATCTCAGCGCGGCGATCACAGATCTGATCGAGGACCCGAACGATCGAGCGATCCCGGTGGCCGACGACCTCGTGCCCGACGACCGACCGGTGCTGGCGGAGCCACGCGACCATGAGACCTACGTGAGGCTCAAGCTGTCCGGTCGAACGGCGACGACCGCGGTGCTCGGGATCACAGCAGCGGCTGCGCTGTACGAGATCGCGAGGGGAACCCAGCCATTGATCGTGTGGTTCACCGTCGGCGGTTTCATCGCGGTGGGCCTCGATCGACCGGTGTCCGCGATGCACCGCTCGTGGAACCTGCCGCGCGTCGCGGGCACGACGCTGGTCCTCGGCCTCATGGTCGGGTTGGTGAGCTCGGTCATCGTTCTCGGCGGATCTTCGATCACGAACTCGGCGCAGACAGTCGTGCACGATGCGCCAAAGGCAGTTCGCTCGATGGAGACGTTGCCGATCGTCGGCGGTCTGCTCGAGCGTCACGGTGCGCCCGACAAGGTCGAGAAGTTCGTCGCGTCCCTCCCCGATCGGCTGCGCCAGTCCGACGCCGTCGAGCGGATCGCGAGCGCGGCGGGAGACGGAGTGGCCGGTGCGTTCTGGACGATCAGCTTCATGCTCGCCATCTTGTGGGATGGACCGCGGTTGGTGAGGGCCGTGCGTACGCGGGTGCCACCTGCCAAGCGCCAACGCGCCGTTCGATTCGGTCGCGCCGCGTACACCGCGCTGTCGAACGTCGTCGCCGCCGCTGCCTTCGTCGCCGCGCTCAATGGCACCGTCGTGATGCTGCTCGCGATCTCACTCGGCATCCCGCTGGCCCCGATTCTCGGATTGTGGGCCGCGACGTGGAACTTCATCCCGCAGATCGGCGGCTTCGTCGGCGCAATGCCGCTCGTGGCACTCGGCTTCGCCCAAGGCCCATGGGCCGGCTTGATCGCGCTCGTCGTCTTCGTGATCTACCAGTCGTTCGAGAACCACGTCATCCAGCCGATGATCGGCAGCCGCGTGGTGCACGTTCCGCCGCTCGTGCTGTTGATCGGTGCACTGTTCGGTGGAGCGCTCGCCGGCTTCGTCGGTGCGCTCATCGCCGGGCCGCTGCTCGGGGTCGGAAAGGTGGCGTTGAACGAACTGCGTCTCGGCGGTGGCGGCCGAGTCGAGGACAGGATCGGCTATCCGATCGAGAGCACCTGACGGAGTACTGATGTGAGGCGATCTGCCGCGTCCGACGCGTAGCTCTCCGCCCGCCATGCGACGTACCCGTCGGGACGGACCAACGATGCACCCGAACGGCTGATGCCGTACGCGGTCCAGAACGGCGACGTCTCGTCGTCCGAGCGATCGATCAACACGTCTGGACCGGCCGCGTCCGCACCGGCACACGCAACGGTGTACGAGAGCACATCGACCCCCACGTCGCTGCTCGTGGTTCGCGCGGCGTTCGACCAATCGCCACCATCCGGGCCCGCCATCAGCACGAAGCCGCCGATGTACAGGTCGAGCGTCGACAACATCGCGCCATCGCGGGCCAGCTCCGCGTGCGGCGCGCGTGTTCCTGGAAGGCCACGGGATTGGCGCGGGTCGATGTCGAGGCCACCGTCGTCGGCGTAACCAGGATCAGGAATCACCGCTGAGGAGCGGTACCGGTTG
>DASWRR010000284.1:0-4782 GCA_036403055.1 Ilumatobacteraceae bacterium
CCGCCGCTCGGTCGACTGCAGCGACACGCCGATGCAGTCACCTTCGCCACTGCGTCGTGTGACCCGAAGCGAGCCCAAGATGCCGTCGATCAGTTGAAGTTGGTCGAAGCGAGCATCCGCAACTCGTCGTCCAGATGGTGGCGTTGGAAGTGGTGGCTCAGCACCAGATCGCTGCGCCGTAGAACGCAGTCACCGCTTCGCTGACACGGCAGTGGTGCGATCGTTCACTCGATCGTGATGTGAATCGTCGCCGTCGCCGACGCCCCGAAGCTGTCCATCACCGTGCACGGCACGTCCATCGTCGAAGGATGAGCGTCCGGTAGTACGACGTCGAGCTCGAACCGCGGGTGGAGCGGGTCGACCGGATTGCCGTCCGGGTTCGGATCGTTGAGGACCTGCGCGTCGACGCCATCGGGTGCGACGCACTTGACCGTGACGGCGTCGCCGTCGGGCTCACCGATGGCGAGCGGGATCTGTGCGGTCGACCCGTGCTCCGCGGTGACGTTGTCGGGATCGATCGTCGGCTTGCGGTTGTACGTGATCGTGATGGTCGAGGACGCAGTCAAGCCGCCGCTGTCGACGATCGTGTAGTTCAACGTCGACTCGCCGTGGGCGAGCGCCACGGTGACCGAGTTGCCCGCGTGTGTGATCGGTGAGTCGGACGGAGGATCCCACGAAATCGTCTGAATGTTGAGGTCGCCCGGTTCCGTGTCGAAGTCGTTGAGCGTCGGGTCGAAGGTGAACAGCGCTTGGTCGGTCTTGTAGTCGTCCGGGATTGCTGTCGGCGCAATGTTGCTGATGACGAGGTGGACCCGCGCAGTCGCGGTCAGCCCGCCGGGGTCCTGCACGGTCGCATCGAACGAGTACTTGCCGGTCGCAACGTTGGCCGGGGGCGTGGCCAAGATCGCGGGTACGTCGAGTCCTGAGTTCCCCGATGGGCCGCCCGGATCGAGGACCACCCAAGTGGGCTCGCCGGCGAGATCGACGATCGTCAACGTTTCGTCGTCGGAGGCCAACGCCTCGACGGGCAGCGTCAGCGTCGTCTCGCGCGACACGTTGCGGGTGACGCTGCCACCGATGGGCGCTCGGTTGACGTCGATCGTCAGCTGCGCTTCGACGGTCTGCTTGCAGCCGTTCTCGACGACGTAGGTGACCACTTCGTCGCCGTTCATCCCGGCGGGCGGCTTGTACACGCCGGTGACGCCGGTGAGCCCGGCACCCGAGACGCTGTCCGGGCGAATGTGCCCGGAGATCACGTAGTCCGTCAGATCGATGCTGATCGGCGTGGCGTACGGCGTGAAGACACTCGCGTTCGTGGCACTCGGAGGGCTCTCAGAGCATCTGTCAACGCTCAGGACGACGTTGGCAGTGCTCGACAAACCGGAGCCGTCGACGAGTTGATACTGGATCCTTGCGGAGCCCTGTGCCCCGGGCGCCGCGGCAAACGTCAGTGTGTTGTTGAGCAGCTGCACCGCGCCGAAGCTGTTCGGCGGTCGGGTGAGGAGAGCGGTTTGCGGTACGTCACCCGGGTCACTGATGCCGAGGTCGTTGGCGACGAGGCTGATGCTGTTCGTGCCGCCGCTGGCGATCGACATGGCGTCGTCGATCGCTACCGGCGGGTTCACGTCGGGGTTCGGAGTGACAGTGATCGTCATCGTGTCGACGCTCGAACCCGCCGAGCTCGTCACCGTGTACTTCGCGACGATCGTGCCCGGCGATGTTCCGGTGACGACAGCGTTGCCTTGGACGAGGTCCGCGGTTCCCGGGCCACTGACGTACTCGACCTTGGTGAGCGTGATGGCCGGCCCGGTGTTCTGGTCGGCGAGCTCCTTGACGATGTCGAACGGGACCGTCGGGCCGACAACGATGGCATGGAAGATCGGATGCGTCCCCGGAGGCTGCGGCGGTGTGGTAGCGGAGGACGACGTGTCGTTGACCCTGATGGAAACGCGGCCTTGAACATTGCCGCCCTGCCCATCGCTGATCACGACGTCGAGCGTGTCGTTGACTGGCACCCTGTCGGCGGAGCCCACGGTCGGAGCGGTGTACACGATCGTGTCGGTCTTCTGCGTGAAGTCCGTCGAGCCGTGGGCCGGGTTCGCGACCGAGACCGAACTGAACATCAGGTGGTCACCGTCGTCGTCGTTGGCGAGGAAGTCGGCCGTGAGCACCAACGTCTTGCCGAGGTCGACAGGTTGAGTTGCCCGGTCGGCGTCCATCACCGGCGGACGGTTTCCCTGGGTCGCCGGCGTGACCGTGACGATGATCGACGCCTCGGCGGAAAGGCCTTGGTTGTTGCTGACGGTGTACTTGCATCGATACGTACCCGGGGTATCCGGCGGCACGAACGCAACGCGGTCGTCCGGCGTGCGCGTCGCGACGCCGCCGGTGAGGCACACAGGATTGGCGATGAGGCTCGGGCGGCCGCCGGACGGGTCGGTGTCGTTCGCCAGGACGTCGATGTTGACGGTCTTGCCGACCACCGTGTCGGCGAAGTCGTCGCGCGCGAACGGCGCCCGAGGCAACGCCTCGACGAGGACCGTCACAGTGACGTTGCCGACGGCGGTGTTGCCATGGCCGTCGCCGATCGTGTACTTGAACGTGACCGCGGTCGGCTGAGTGATGTCCGGCAGGTTCGGGACGAACCGAACCGAGTTCCCCTCGCGGGTCACGGTACCCGAGCCGTCGCTCGGGTTCTCTGCGCTCAGCAGCGTGATGTCGTCGTGGTCGGGGTCGACGTCGTTGAGCGTGACAGGGATCTTGACCGAATTGCCGACCACGACACGATCGGAGTCGGGGTTGGCCACGGGCTGACGGTTCGGTGCAGTGTCGGCGAGGCGAACGACGAGCACCTTTCCGCTCGCAAAGTTGCCCGGGAAGCCATCAGAGATTCGGTACTTGATGACCGAGTACCGCTCGGCGCCAGGGAGCATCTCGACGTGAAGTTGTTGAGCCACGACCGTCACGCGGAGGCCTGTGGGCTGCGTCGCCGACTCGATCGTCAACTCGTCGCCGTCCGGGTCGGTGTCGTTCGTTCGCACGTCGACGTCTCCCGATGCGCCGACGGACAACTGCATCGCGTCCGAGTTCGCCGTCGGGGGCTGGTTCGGAGCGCTGGAGGCTGAGACATCGATGGTGACACGGGTCTTCTGGCTCGTGCCGCCTTGCGGGTCGACGGCTTGATAGGTGAAGTTGTAGGTGCCGACGCCGTTTTCCGGCGGCGTGTAGCGCAGGGCCGGCAGACCGGTCGGCGAGATGACCTCGGTCACGATGCCTGCCTCGACGCCCTGGAACGTCGAGACCGACAACGCGTCCCGTTCCGGGTCGATGTCGTTGGCGAGGACGTCGATCACAACGGGTTTGCCGACGTGGGTCGAGGCCGAGTCGGCGCGGGCGATCGGAGGCCGGTTGGCACTGTCGGCCGAGAACAACTCGACGTGCACGGCCGCGCTGGCGGTCGCGCCGGACTCGTCGGTGATCGTGTACCTGAACGTGTCGGATCCGCTGTACCCGATTTGCGGTCGATAGGCGATCGAGGTGCCGTCGAGGACGTCGGTGGTGCCGTGCGTCGCCGACGCGGTGTCGCCTTCGATGACTGCGATCGCGTCGCCGTCAGGGTCGTAGTCGTTGCCGAGCACCGGAATCGTGATCGTGGTGCCGGCGCGAGCGGTGACGGAATCGTCGATCGCAACCGGAGGATCTTCCCGGCCGTTGTTGTCCCGTGGCTTGCTGATGTCGCCGCCCTGTGCATTCCCGCCACCGGTCGGCGTCCCGCTGTCGCCGGACCCATTGTCCTGGACTTGACCCTGTGCGTCGAGTTGCACAGAGCTCTTGTCGTCCTTGCGAATGTGGTTGATCCCGAACCGGTAAACGATCCAAGCGTCCTCGCCGGATGCGTCGTCGAGCCAGATGAGGTCGCCGGCTGCGGTGATCGTGAACCCCGGCGAAGCGGATGGCAGGGTCGGGGTGTTGTCGCCGTCGTCGGCGAGGACCCCTCCTTCGAGGTCGATTCTCTTGACGTGGTTGTCGGCGCTGATCAGCACCGCCGCCGATCCCGCGACTGCCAACTTGTCGTTCGTCGTCGCGCGCATCCCGACGATCGTCGTCGTGTGGTCGACGCCGGTGCGCCCGACGCAGGCCATCGTGGCGCCAGAGGCCAACCAGACGCACGGTGCATCGTCGGACGACTGCTGCAGCACGGCCTCGCTCGGATTCGCGAGTGAGGAATCGAGACTGACGTCGGCACCGTCGAGCCAGCGAAGGACGTGATTCGTCGGGTCGTAGGACACAGCATGCGATCCGATGGTGGCGGTCTGGATGGGTCTGCTCCGCAGCGGCTCCGTTGTGCTCGATTGGTCGATGTTGACATGCGTCGCGGCGTTGGCCGACAACAGCCACATGCTCCCGTCCGAAGCCACGTACGCGCTTTCCGCTTTCGGCACAGTGATCGTTCTCGTGACGTCGGCGACGTCGACAACGCTGGCCTCGCTCTTGTCGCGGCTGGCCTTCACGACGGTGAGACCGCTGGCGCCGACTCCGAACTTCACGTTGGGTTCGACGAGCAGGCCAACCGTCTTCGCGGTCCCCAACTGCAGCTTGGCCGTCGAGATCGTGCGGACGGAGCCCTTCGATTTGCCGACGAGGAACGCGCCTCCGATGCCTTGGACAGCGACCTCGTCGCCGTCCTTGGACTCGGTCTGGATCCTCGCGAGGACATGCCCCGCGAGACCGTCGACGAGCACCACATTTCCCTTGCGCTGGTCGACCAGCCACCGTGTTGCC
>DASWRR010000285.1:0-4703 GCA_036403055.1 Ilumatobacteraceae bacterium
CGCGTCAAGATCGAGCGCCGACGCGTCGAGCTCAACGAGGCGATGGCAAACATCTTCGATCCGGCCGACGGTGTCGACTTCGTCATCACTGCATCCAATCCCGACGTCGCGTTCGATGCCGACGGCCCGTTGCCGTCGGTCTTCGGCGGGGTCGAGGCAGGCGCCAAGAACAACGGACGGCTGACGTTCGCGGCGAACCTTCACGGAAATCCGGCGATCTCGATACCGGCGGGCACGCTCGACGGCATGCCGATCGGTTTGCAGGTCGTCGGTCGGCACTTCAGCGAAGAACTGCTGCTCGACCTCGCGCTGTCAGTCGAGCGTTCCCGGCCGTGGCCGCTGGTCGCGCCCGCTTCGCCACGGTGACGGCAGTCAAGCCACTCGCCACTCGGCTCGATCGCCAGCAACGGCTGATGGCCGTTGGGCTCGTGCTGGGCGTGACGATGGTCGCGTTCGAGATCACCGCGGTGCTGACGGCGTTGCCGACGATCGCCGACGAGCTCCACGGCGATTCGTTGTACGGCGTCGCGTTGGCGTGCTACACGCTGGCCAACCTCGTCGCGCTCGTCGTGACGGGCGAGCTCACCGACCGGTACGGACCGGCGCGGCCGTACCTCGCGAGCCTCGCCGTCTTCGCCGCTGGGCTCGTCGTCGCCGCAACCGCACCGACGATGGCGGTGGTGGTGCTCGGCCGAACCCTGCAGGGCGCCGGCACCGGCGGGCTCGCGCCGATCGCCTACGTGCTCGTCAAGCGGGCCTTCCCCGCGGATCGGCAGTCGAGCATGTACGCGTACCTATCTGCCGGGTGGGTCCTACCGAGCCTGATCGCGCCAGCGGTTGCCGGCACCATCACGGACGAGATCGGATGGCGCTGGGTGTTCTGGCTGTTGCTGCCGCTGATCCCGATCGTCGCGTTCATCACCGTCCGCCCGATGAGGACATACGCCGCGTCGGGCTCAGGGACCGTGCGGCTCGCTCGCATTCGCGCCGCGATCCTCGCTGCAGCCGGAATCGGGTCGTTCGTCACGTCGCTGCAGTTTCGCAATCCTGTCGCTGCGGTCGGAGGAGCCGCGATCGGTGTCGCGATCGGTGTGCCGAGCCTTCGTCACCTGCTACCCACCGGCGTGATCCGCGCCGCTCGGGGCCTTCCCGCTGTTGTGCTGTGCCGGATCCTCGCGACCGCCGCGTTCCTCGGCGCCGACAGCTTCATCCCACTCGCCGCCGACCGCATTCACGGCGCGTCACCGACGTTGCAGGGATTCGTGATCATCGGCGCGTCGCTGTCGTGGACGGGCGGGCAGTGGTTCGTGTCGCGGCGTCCCGACATCGACCCGCGGCGCGCCGTTCGCCTCGGCTTCACGACGATGGGCGTCGGCCTCGCCGCGACGGTGCCGGTGCTCGCCTCGGGATGGCCGTTGTGGGCGACGTTCGTCGGTTGGGCGTTCGGCGGGTTCGGCATGGGATTGCTGTTCAATCCGACGACCGTGACGGCGATGTCACACGCCGACGAGGGTGCCGAAGGGCTCGTCTCGAGCCAGGTCAACCTCGCCGACGCGATCGGGTTCTCGACGATGGGAGGGATCGGTGGCGCGATGGTTGCCATCTCCGACCGGACCGCGCTGCCGTTGTCCGGCGCGCTCGGGATCAACTTCGGGTTGGCGATGGTCCTGGCCGGAATCGGGACGGTATGTGCCCGGCGCATCGCCAGTCGCTAGTGCGCGGGCAGTGACTGCTTCGTTGTCAGCACCGCGTCGAACAGATCGCCGAGCCGGTCGACGCGATCGAGCACGTCGTCGATCGTGAACTTGAGCGCGGCGGCGCCGCTCGCCCCCGCTTCGACCTCCGCCCATGTGATGGGCGTGGACACCGTCGGCTCTGGGCGTGCTCGCATCGAGTAGACGCCGATGGTCGTCTTGAACCGGGCGTTCTGACTCCAGTCGACGAAGATCTTTCCCGGCCGGGCGACCTTGGCCATCACGGTCGTGACGCGATCGCGATGCTGGCGTTCGAGCACTTGGCCGACTGCGAGCGCGAAGTTGGCGGCGCCTTCGTGTGTGACGGGCGTGTTCAGCGGAACGTACATCTGCAAGCCCTTCGAACCCGAGGTCTTGCACCAGCCTTTGAGTCCGACTGCAGCGAGCACATCGCGCACCCACATCGCGATCTCGCAGCAGTCCCTGATGTCAGCGGGCGCACCCGGGTCGAAGTCGAACACCATCGCCAACGGTGTCTCGAGGTCGACGGACGCCGCCATCGGGACGTGCAGTTCGAGCGCGGCCATGTTGGCCGCCCACACCAGCGCGGCCTGCTCGTCGAACCGGCAGTAGCCGATGTCGCCATCGTGATCACCGGGTCCGAGCGCGGTCGGCACCCAGTCGGGCCGGTGCTTCGGGCAGCGCTTCTCGAAGAACCCGGTCCGGTCGACACCGTTGGGGAAGCGCTTCAACGTGATGCACCGCCCGGCGAGGTGCGGCACCATCACCGCGGCGATGCGGGCGTAGTAGTCGATCGCCTCGCCCTTCGTCGTCCCGGTCTGCGGATAGAGGACCTTGTCGAGGTTCGACAGCGACACCTCGCGGCCTCCGACCCGCACCACCGTCGCGCCGCTCATCCCACGACCCTACGCGGGACCGTTGGCCGCGGTCACGCCGACTTGCGAACGCGCCTCGGCTTCGGCTTCTCCTCGTTGGCAACGACCTCGAGATCCGGACCGCCGGCAGGGTGACGGCCACGTGCCGCCTTGGCTGCCTTCACGCTCGCTTCGAGCGCCGCCATGAGGTCGACGACTTGTGGCGCAGCGGCGGCGGGCGCGGGCGCCTCGAACTGCTCGCCGGCAGCCTTACGCTCGATCAGGTCGAGGACCTGCTGACGGTAGTTGTCGTGATACTTGGAGGGGTCGAACTCGGCGGCCAAGGACTCGACCAACGACTCGGCCATCTTCACTTCCTTGGGGCTGACGTCGATGGAATCGAGCACTTCGAGCTCCTCGATCGAATCGACCGGCACGACCTCGTCGGCGAACACCATCGTGCTGAGCAGCAACGTTCCTTCGGAGGCGCGCACCGCGGCGACGTACTGCTTGTTGCGCATCACGAACCGTCCGATCGCCACCTTGCCCGCAGCCTCCATCGCTCGCGCGAGCAACGCGTACGGCTTCGCCGTCTTGTCCGGCGCAAGGATGTACGGCGAGTCGAAGTACACCGGGTCGATCTCGTCGAGGTCGACGAACTCCTCGAGGTCGATGCTCCTCGTTGCCGAGGGGATGAACGGCTCGAGCTCGTCCGGGTCGACGATCACGTACCGCCCCTTGCTGATCTCGTACCCCTTGACGATGTTCTCGTCGGGCACATCCTCGCCCGTCTCCGCCGACACCTTCTTCAAGCGGATGCGGCTGAGCGTGCGCTCGTCGAGTTGGTTGAACGACACGCTCTTCTTGCTGACGGCGTGAAACATCTTGATGGGGATGGCTACGAGCCCGAAACTGATCGTCCCGCTCCACACTGGCCTCGGCATGTTGCTAAGTCTGCCCGGAAAATCGCCGGTTAACCAGCGTCGTGCTCATCCGGCCAGCACCGCCCGCGCCACGAGGTCCGTCCCGAAGGCCGTCAGGATGGCCAGATAGAGCAGGCCGGTCGCAGCCATGACGGCCGAGTAGTACCGCTCGCGCAGCGCCGCCTTGGTGACGAAGACCAACACGATCGTCGTGACGGCGCACGCTGCCCAGAACCATCCGAGCGTGCCGTTCCACCCGTCGTCGACCCTGCCCGTCCACACCGAGATCATCCCGGTCGGGAGCAGCAGTGCCGCGACCTCGACCGGCCACACCCACCCGAGCGCATCGACGAGCTCGTTGAGGTGCCGCCGCGGGAGCCCTGGTTGCACCAGATACCAGTGGCCGAGGAGCATCGCGTCCGTGACGGCACCGAGGAACGCGGCGCCCGCGAACGTTCGCAACAGCGACACCGCGACGTTGCCACCGGCGTCGACGGCCGCGGCGACGAGGCCGACGATGCCGACGACCGGTGCAAACAGGTCGACGACCGGCGGGAACTCGCGGCCCGACAACGGTTGTTTCTGACCGCGCTCGATGCCGGTCATCGCGGCGACGCGTTGCGACCGGCGATCGTGCTCGTCGGTCTGACCCGATACACCGGCACGCCGATGGACGATCGACACTGCCAGCGCGAACGAAGCTGCGGCGGCGACCGCAACGCCGCTGATCTCTCTCGCCCAGACGCGTCCGAAGCGGGCACCGATGACGACCGCGGCGATCGCCATCGACAGGTAGATGCCGCGCAGCAGCCACCCGTATCCGATGCCGACCTCGCGGCGGCGAGTGGTGAACCACAGGAACGCCAGGCCGCCGACCGCCCATTGCAGCAGCACGGTGGCGGCGTCGAGACGAATCACGCGGGGGAGGTTAACGACCTGCGATGCGACGACGGAGCCCGCCACGGGCGTGCGCGAGAAATTGTTTCCAGTTGCAAAACCTTTTTGTTACCGCATCGTGTCACTTCCAAACAATCGAACTCAGTGGGCGGCGTCGAAACGGATTTCGCCCACGGAACAAGGTCTCTCCGGTAGCTGCAGGTCCCACTTCGCCGATACGCACCCGTCCCGCAAGTCGCGAAGCTTCCGCCCGCCGCGTGATGCCGGCTGTTGCCGGAGAGCTCCAATACGAACCCTCATGGCCACCGTCCCGG
>DASWRR010000286.1:0-6783 GCA_036403055.1 Ilumatobacteraceae bacterium
GTTCCACACGTGGGCCCCCGACACGTACGAGGGTGCGCCGACACCGGTGACCGCATTCCTCAGCGTCGGATCCAAGGCGGCCGGCTTCGTCGCGCTGGTCCTGATGGTCTACCTCGCGTTCCCACACGCGACGGATGTCTACCGACCGTTCATCTGGGTGATGGCCGCGTTGACGATGACCGCGGGGAACGTGCTCGCGTTGCGCCAGACCAACATCGTGCGCCTGCTCGCGTACTCGAGCATCAGCCAGGGTGGCTTCATCTTGATGCCGCTCGTCGTCGCCGGGTCCACACGTTCGGCGGAGGCATCGCTTCGAGCAATCGTCGTCTACCTCATCATCTATGCCGCCACCAATCTCGGCGCGTTCGCTGTCGTGATCGCAGTCAGCCGCAAGACGAGGAGTGGCGAGATCTCCAGCTTCGGCGGACTGTTCGGTTACGCACCCGGGCTCACCGTCTTGATGACCGCGTTCCTCGCGTCCCTCGCCGGGATCCCACCGCTCGGAGGCTGGTACGCGAAGTTCGGAGTGTTCAACGCGGTCCTGACGGCGCGCAGCGGATGGGGCTACAGCATCGCGGTGATCGGTGCGGTGAACGCGGTCATCGCAACCGCGTACTACGTCACGATCATGCGTGAGATGTGGATGAAGCCGGCACCCCTCGGTGATGTCGCGCCGGTCCGCATCCCGGGATCGATCAAGGCCGCGCTCGCGATCACCGGTATCGCGACGTTGGTGCTCGGCGTGCTGCCAGGATTCACGGGGTACAGCGGGATCACCCGGCTCACCGGTGCTTTCGGCCTCTGACGACATACGCGCCGCGATCGTCGCTGCCGGCGGCGCCGTTCGCTTCGACGAGTTCATGCACATCGCGCTGTACGGCGATCACGGCTTCTACACGGACGGCGGCGAATCGGGCAGGCGCGGCGACTTCATCACATCGCCGGAAGTCGGACCGTTGTTCGGGGTCGTCCTCGAGAGGTGGATCGATGCGGAATGGCGGCGGCTCGGCGAAGCGGACGACTTCACGATCGTCGAGTTCGGTGCCGGGCCCGGAACCCTCGCTCGTTCGATTCTCGATGTTGCGCCGCGATGGCGCGATCACTACGTCGCGGTCGAGGTGTCCGCGCAGCAGCGACTTCGCCATCCGAGCAACGTGGTATCGCTCGCAGAACTGCCGGCCGGTCGTCGGTTCGACGGTGTGTTGATCGCGAACGAACTGCTCGACAACGTTCCCTTCCGGCTCGCAGTGTTCGACGGAGGATGGCGCGAAGTGACGGTTTCGTCCGGAGACGGATCGATGTTCGTCGAGCACACTGTCGCGCCGGACCCCGCGTGGACGTGGTTACCGGCACGCGCGCCGCACGGCGCTCGTGTTCCCATTCAGCAACGGGCGGCCGAATGGGTCGCGGCCGCAAGGTCTTTGTTGCGTCAAGGAACTGTCTTGACGTTCGACTACTGCACGCCGACGACGGCGGAGCTCAGCGAGCGACCATGGCGGGACTGGTTGCGCACGTACCGCGCTCACGACCGTGGCCAGCACTACTTGCGCGACCCGGGCGATCAAGACATCACTTCGCAGGTTTGCCTCGATCAACTGCCACCGCCGCAGGTCATCGAGTCGCAGAAGGAGTTCCTGGAACGGTTTGGCATCGACGAACTGGTGGACGAGGGACGGCGCGCGTGGGCGGTTGCAGCGGCCCGGCCGGACGTCGCGGCGATGAAGATGCGCAGCCGCGTGCGCGAAGCCGAAGCGCTGACGGAGGCATCCGGGCTTGGGTCCTTTACGGTCGCGTCGTGGCTGGTCGCATGACGCCTCGACCGCGCCACGTCGACGTGACGGTGGGCTGCATCACGATCAGCGTTCAATTGAACCCGTAGTGTGAGTGGGCCGTTCGGCCCATCGCCACTGACCGTGAAAATCACCTATTGTGATGACGAAGCGGCGGCTTCCACACTGGTGGAGCGCGGGGAAGGACTTGATGAGGCACGTCATTCGAGACGGCGGTTCGAATGCAGCGCGACGGAGCGAAACCAAGCGGGTCACGGCCCTCGCGGCGACGTTCCTGCTGCTCGTCGCAGGCGTCGTGGTGTCGGCTCCCGGTCTGATGACCGCGAACGCGGACGGGTCGGTGAAGGTCGACAACGATCATCACGGTGACGACAACGACCAGGAGTGCGAGAACCAGGACAAGCCCGAGACCGAGCACGACGGCCACAACGAGCACGAAGGACAGAACGACGACGAAGGTCAGAACGAGAGTCAGGACGAGGGTCAGGACCAGAGTCAGGACGATTCCTCGAACGCTGCCACGTTCAGCGCGACCTCCAGCAACGACAACGGTGGCGAGGACGCCAACAACGGCGACGACAACAAGGCCGACGACGAAGGCGAGAACCAAGCGGAGGACCAGAACGACGGCGGTGATCACGACGACGACGGTGACCACGACGACGACGCGTGCATCGCGACGATCGAGGTCCACAAGGTCATCGGCGCCGACCACGGCGGATCGATGGCGCCGAGCGAGTTCGCGCTGAAGCTCGATGATCAGGTCGTTCAGCAGTCGGTCGACATCACCGTCGAGCCGGGCGCGCACACCGTCAGTGAAGACGACATCTTCGGGTACGAACTGAAGGCGATCACCTGCACCGACGCTCTCTCGGGCGCGCCCGTGTCGGCGGACGGGACGTTGACGATCGCGGCGGGCGAACACGTTTCGTGCGAGGTTGTCAACGACGAGGTGCCGCCGACCATCACCCTGCACAAAGAGGTCGTCACGGACAACGGCGGGACCGCAGTCGAGTCAGACTTTGCGCTGACCGTCAACGGCGACGTAGTTCCCCACGACGCTTCCTCGACGATCGAGATGGCGAATCAACCAGCCGTGATCTCGGAGGAGCCGACCGCTGGGTACGCGACCGCCTCCATCGAGTGCAGTTCCGACATCGCCGCGTCGGCCAACAACACGTCCAATGCCGGCGAGTCGTCGCTCTCCGTCGTACCGGTCCTCGGCGAGAACATCGACTGCACGATCACCAACGACGACATCGCGCCGACCGTCACGATCCACAAGGTCGTCGTCGGCAGCGACAAGCTGCCGAGTGCGTTCCAGATGTTGCTCGGTGGCGCGAACGCCAAGCAGGACACTGCGATCGACGTCGATGCCAACACACCCGTCGAGGTCTCCGAGGTCGACGACGCCAACTTCGTCTCGAGCATCAAGTGCTCTGACAACTCCGACAAATCACCACTCGACAACCCGCTCACGCTCGTCGAGGGCCAGAACGCGACATGCGTCGTCACGAACACCCTCAAGACGGTCGACGCACCGGTCAACCTCGTGCTCACGAAGACCGACGACGGTCTCCTCAAGGTCGCGGGCGGCGCGAGCTTCGACTACACGATCACGGTGCACAACATCGGCCCGGGCAACCCTTCCGCAGCGTCGACGGTCACCGACCAGTTGCCCGCCGGGTTGGAGTTCGTTTCGTTCCCGGCGAACTGCGTCCAAGCCGGTCAGGCGCTGACATGCACGATCGGTGCCGCCGACCTCCAGGCCGGTGGTGATCCCGTCGTGATCATCGTCAAGGTCAGGGCGCTGGCGAGTGCACCGAGCGGGACGTACACCAACCTCGCGTTCGTCGACACCCCGGGCGACCCTGCGTGCGGCAGCGCCGATTGCACTCCGACGTGTCTGACGGAGAGCAACAATGTCGACTGCGAAGACACCGACATCACTCGCGAGGCGAGCATCTCGGTCGAGAAGGTCGACGATGTCGTCGGTGCAGTGAACCCTGGCGGCTCGTACTCCTACCTCATGCGGGTCACCAACCCAGGGCCGTCGACGTTCCTCGCGAACCTCACACTGACGGACGATCTGCCCTCGTCGCTCACCCTGCAGCAGGTGCTGCCGGGCGACGGTTGGACATGCAACGACGTCGACCCCCTCGTATGTCACTACGGAGTCGATCTCCAGCCGGGCACGACGACCTCCGACGTGCACATCGTCGTGAAGGTCGACCCGAACTTCCTCGGTGATTCGATCATCAACTTGGCAACCGCGATCGCCATCGTCGACCCCGCGAGTGCCGCGGCGTCGCCACCGGTCGGCAGCAATCCGGGCACGGTCGTGACCGCGACTGACGACGAGACCACGGCAGTTGTTCGCAACGCCGACCTCAAGATCGTCAAGACCGCGTCGCAACCGACGGCGAGCGCCGGCAACAACTTCAACTGGGTGCTCGACGTCGTCAACAACGGCCCGAACGCGGCGACGAACGTCGTCGTCAACGACGCGATGCCGGCGCAGTTCGAAGTCATCGCCGCGTTCCCGTCGGCGGGAGCGACGTGCACCAACACGGCCAGCGCCGTGCAGTGCACAGCGGCCAGTCTGCTCGTCGGTGGCTCCTTCAAGATCACCGTTCAGGTGCGAGTCGTTGCCGCTGCCGCTGCAGGAACGGTCACCAACACGGCAACCGTGACGACGTCGTCGAACGATCCCAACGTCGCCGACAACACCGATTCCGAGTCGATCAACATCGTCGCGGTGTCGAGCTCGCCACCGACGCCGGCGGGTCCGAGCGCGGGGCCGACACCACAGTTGCCCCGCACCGGCAACAGCCCGATCGGTGGCCCGCTCTCGCTCGCCTCTCTGCTCGTTGCAGGTGGCCTGGTGTCGCTCGTGATCTCGAGGCGCCGTCGGGCGGCCTCGGCCTGAAAGATGTCAGCGTGGCGTCGTCCGCCCGGCAGGGACGTGGGCGGACGACGTCACCGCTGCACCAGACAGGTGTTGCGGCGGTTCGCTAACGTGCCGACGGGGGTTCCGACATGAGCGACGACAACCACAACACCATCGACGACCTGATGTTGGAGAACCGCAAGTTCCCCCCGTCTGCGGAGTTCAAGAAGCAGGCACTCGTCACCGACACCTCGATGTACGACGACGCCGACGAGGACTACCAGGGCTTCTGGGCTCGCCAGGCGGCGGATCTGCTCACGTGGTCCACTGATTGGACGACGATCTGCGAGTGGGAGCTTCCATTCGCCAAATGGTTCCTCGGGGGTGAGCTCAACGTCAGCTACAACTGCCTCGACCGTCATGTCGAAGCGGGCCGTGGCGACAGGGTCGCGTTCTACTGGGAGGGCGAGCCCGGCGATTCGCGAGTTCTGACGTATGCGGAGTTGCTCGATGAGGTGCAACGGTTCGCGAACGCGTTGAAGGGTCTCGGAGTGCAACGCGGTGACCGCGTCAACATCTACCTGCCGATGGTTCCCGAGGCTGCCGTCGCGATGCTGGCGTGTGCCCGGATCGGCGCAGCGCACAGCGTCGTGTTCGGCGGGTTCAGCGCGCAGTCGTTGTCCGACCGCATCAACGACGCCGAGGCGAAGGTGCTCATCACGGCCGACGGCGGCTACCGACGCGGCGACGTGTTCCCGCTCAAACCCGCAGCCGACGACGCGATTGCAACGACGCCGACGATCGAACACGTCGTCGTCGTGCGACGAGGCGGCAACGAGATCGAGATGATGCCGGGGCGTGACCTGTGGTATCACGACCTGATCGCCGCGGCGGACCCCGTGTGCCCTCCCGAGCCGATGGACTCAGAGCAACTGCTGTTCCTGCTGTACACGAGCGGAACGACGGGCAAGCCGAAGGGCATCATGCACACGAGCGGCGGGTACCTCACGCACGTCGCGTTCACGCACAAGTACGTGTTCGACATCCACGCGGACACGGACGTGTTCTGGTGCACCGCCGATGTCGGCTGGGTGACAGGTCACAGCTACATCGTGTACGGGCCGCTGGCCAACGGGGTCACCAGCGTGATGTACGAAGGGGTGCCGAACTACCCGGCCAACGACCGACTGTGGTCGATCATCGAGAAGTACAAGGTGACGAAGTTCTACACCGCGCCGACGGCGATTCGCACCTTCATGAAGTGGGGTGCGGCCGAGCCGGCCAAGCACGACCTGTCGTCGCTCCTCGTCCTCGGGTCCGTCGGCGAGCCGATCAACCCCGAGGCCTGGATGTGGTACCGCGAGCACATCGGCGGTAACCGTTGCCCGGTCGTCGACACCTGGTGGCAGACCGAAACCGGCGGGATCATGATCAGTCCACTGCCTGGCGCGACCACGACGAAGCCAGGTTCGGCGACGTTCCCGCTGCCGGGCATCCGTGCCGAGGTCGTCGACGACACGGGTCATCGCGTCGATCGCGGTGGCGGCTACCTCACGCTGACGCATCCGTGGCCGGGGATGTTGCGCGGCATATGGGGCGACCCGGAGCGCTACTTCGACACGTACTGGAGCCGGTTCCAAGGTCGTTACTTCGCCGGCGACGGCTGCAAGCTCGACGATGAGGGCTACCTGTGGTTGCTCGGTCGCGTCGACGACGTGATGAACGTCAGCGGCCACCGGATCTCGACGACCGAAGTCGAGTCAGCACTCGTGTCGCACCCCGCAGTCGCGGAGGCCGCCGTGGTCGGCGCTCTCGACGCGACCACGGGCCAGGCGATCATCGCGTACGTCACGTTGCGAGGAGGCAGCGACGTCGATGCCAACGATCTTCGCAACCACGTCGCGACCGAGATCGGCGCGATCGCGAAGCCCAAGACGATCTACTTCACCAACGATCTGCCGAAGACGCGTAGCGGCAAGATCATGCGCCGGCTCCTGCGAGATGTCGCAGAAGGTCGCAACCTCGGCGACACGACGACGCTCGCGGACGCCTCGATCGTGGGTGAGTTGCAGCGGCGTGCTGCCGAAGTCGCCGCCGAAGATT
>DASWRR010000287.1:0-2366 GCA_036403055.1 Ilumatobacteraceae bacterium
GGCGTCGCTGGTCGGTCCTCCCGGAAGGCCCGACCAGCGAACGCACATTTAGCAGTCGCCTGTTCTGCCCGAACTAGACGCACGATCGGCTCTGAGCGGCGGACTCTTGGTGACCGACCGCGCGTCGACGACTGCCGGGAACCGAGTACCCGTGCCGGAGTTCGTTCAAACGGCTCCCCAGTCGAATCACCCTTTCGGGTGTCAACGCTCTGCTGCCGTCGATCGTGGTCGAGCGCCTCCTGACGCCGGTCGCGCCAGGGCCTGCGCCTCGTAGGTGACCGCTCGACGATGCGACGATGACCGCATGGCAATCGACTTCACGCTCTCACCTGCGCTCGAGGAAATCCGGCTGCGCGTCAGGACGTTCATCGACGACGTCGTGAAGCCGGGTGAGGCGAAGATCGCGGACTCGCAGAAGCTCGATCGCAAGGAGTATCTGTCCGTGCTGCTCGGCATGCGACAGGCAGCAAAGGACGCAGGGTTGTGGCTTCCGCAAATGCCGAAGGAGTGGGGCGGAATGGGTCTCGGCCACGTCGAACTGGCCATGGTGCAAGCCGAGGCGGCCAAGGCCTCGTACGGGCCGTTCGTGCTCAACTGCCAAGCGCCCGACGAAGGCAACATGCACACGCTGTTGCACTGGGCGACGCCCGAGCAGAAGGAGAAGTACCTCCGACCGCTGTGCGACGGCCACAAGATGAGTTGCTTCGCGATGACCGAGCCCGAGGTCGCCGGCAGCGATCCGACACTGATCCGCACCACCGCGATCCGAGACGGCGACGAATGGGTCGTCAACGGGCACAAGTGGTTCATCTCGAACGCCCGAAGAGCCGCCTTCGCGATCCTGCTCGCACGAACCGAGGACAACCCGGATGTGGCACAGGCGGCGAACACAGCGTTCATCGTCGACATTCCCTCGCCCGGATGGAACCGGGTTCGAGAAGTCGAGACGATGCACGGCGGCAGCGGCCACAGCGAGATCGTGATCGAGGACCTTCGTGTCCCCCACGCAAACATGCTCGGCGGTCGTGGGCAGGGTCACCTCCTGGGCCAGTACCGACTCGGCCCGGCGAGGCTCGCGCACTGCATGCGGTGGATCGCCCAGGCGGAAACTGCGCTCGACATGATGGTCGACAGGTCGCTGTACCGCTACTCGCACGGATCGGTGCTCGCCGAGAAGCAAGGCATCCAGTGGATGATCGCCGACTCGACGATGGAGCTGTACCAGTCCAAGTTGATGGTCCTCCACGCTGCGTACCGCATCGACCAAGGACTCGACTTCAAGTCGGAGGTGTCGATGGCCAAGCACTTCGTCGCCAACATGCTCGGCCGCGTCATCGACCGCTCGATCCAGGTCCACGGAGCTCTCGGATACTCGACCGACACCCCGCTCGCCAGCATGTACCAGCACGCGAGGTGGGCTCGTTTCGCCGATGGCGCCGACGAAGTGCATCAGATGCGCATCGCACAGCGCACGATCGCCGCGTATCGCGATCACGGTTCGACGCGCACAGCGACGGGCGATCTTCCTGTGTGATCGATCGCTGCGTTAGGTCCCGGCCGGCAGCAATCCAGTCATCGTCACCGGCGTCAGTCCGTCGGCCGTCAATAGATCGACGATCTGTGGAAGGGCGACGATCGTGCCCTTGTGCCCGAAGTGGAGGCTGACGATCGCGCCAGGGTGCAACTGCTGCTTGACCCGGCTCACCACCTTCGCCGCGCCGGGGTTGGTGTAGTCGAGTGGATCGACGTCGTACCCGACGGAGACTGCGTAGCCAGCGAGACCTGCCTCGTCGAGGATCACCTGCGACGGCACGTCGGTACCCGATGGCCTGAACCACTTCCCGATCGAACCGATGAACGGGATCAGCGCCTGACCGCCTCCGACGATCTCGGCGCGAACATCAGCGGGCGACAGCTGCAGCATCGACTTGTGGCTCTTCGTGTGGTTGCCGAGCTCGTGCCCCTCGTCGACCGCTCTGTGACCGAGCGCAGGATTCGCGGCCAGCCAGTCGCCGATGGCGAACAACGTCGCGATCACACCGCTCGCCTTGAGGGCGTCGAGCAGTTGACCGACGAGCGTCGGATCACCACCGAGATGGAACGTCAGCGCGACGTTGGCGACATCGAGCGGACCGTGCGCGACATACACGGCGGGGCGGCCGACGACATCAGCCGACAGGGCTGAAGTAGGTGCGGCAGCGGTTGGGCCGGCCGTGTCCGCCACGGTCGACGGCGCCGTCGCGGTCGGGGCGCTGGTCGCAGAAACGTTCGTCGTCGACGACGCCGTGCCGACCGTCGTCGCGTTCGTCGAGTCCGACGGAGACGATTCGCCGTCGGTCGTCGATGCATCGCTCGCCGATGACGCG
>DASWRR010000288.1:0-10469 GCA_036403055.1 Ilumatobacteraceae bacterium
TGCCTGGAATGGCTGGCCGGGCACATTCCCCGAACGGTTGACGCGATGGAGTCGTACACGGCCATTGCAGGCGCGCAACGACCGTTCTCGATGCCGGACAAGGTCGCCCTCGTTCAAGTCGACGGAGTTGATGAAGTCGTCACGCCGATTTGTTGTCCGCCGATCGACGCCGGATCAGCCGCCGCGAGCGTGGTGATGATCGATGGGATCTGGTCGACCAACCACTGGGGAATGTTCAGGGGTGCGTCGTTGGGACCGGTGAAGCGCAGGCCGACAGCGATCACGCCCGTGAGCCAGATCGCCCCACAATCGGAGTAGCCGACAACGGTGACGGTTGTGCCGTGAGGGCCCGCGCAGTGGGTGTACACCACGCCTCCGAACGCGCGTTGCGCGCTGCGTTCGTAGCTTTCGTTGTCGAGCTGCTTCAGATAACTGGAAAGTTGATCGCCAGGGATCCGCCACACTTGGTATTGGAGAAATTTTGACGTCGCGGCGGTGGTGCCCTCGGTAGTTGGAGTCGCAGGGCTGTCGTTAAACGTGCATCGAATGCCGATGATCGGTTCACGCTGGCGTTCGAGAGTGAAAATCGGGTTGTTGGCGATACCGGCTGGCGCTGGTGGCGCTGTCAACTGATTGTTGGAACCGAATGGGCACACAGGGATTCGAAGCTGCGTACTGACGTCCGCAGGGCCTTCAGAGGCCAGTCCTGCCTGAGTGAACATCGCTTTGATGACATCGACCGCCTGTTTTTCAGGCAAGGCATCAATCGGGGGAACTTGAAACTGTGTGGTCGTGGTCGAAGAGAGCGGCCGAGTCGGCGCGGACGCAGCGTCACTCGACGCGCACCCGGCAGCGATGATCGCGACACCGAGATACAAACCGACGAGACGATGCGCGCATCGACGGTTGTCGTCTTGATCGATCAGCCGTCGCACGGCAGCAAACGCTACTCATCGGCGCACGCGGCGTCAGGCCGCCCGGCAACGCCCCAGCGGTCTGACGGGTGGGTCAGTGCGTCCAATATGTTTCCGCTCGGCCGCCGGAAATCAGGCGTTGATACGCGTGCCGCTGAACGTGCCGGTGTCCGTGAAGAGCGCGTCGTTGGTCGTCGCGTCGAGCACGGCGAGCTGGTACGTGCCGGACAGCATGCCGTTGTGGACGTTGCCCATCAAATGAACTCTCAGCACGGGTGGTGGTCCTGGCGGACCGCCGGGGCCGCCGGACTCCCCCGTCCACACTGTCGCCTCGAAACCGTGGTTGTTCCGACGTGCCCACGTGCCGGTGAAGGGTGGTCCTGCCGGGTTGATGTCGTGGACGATCATCACGTTGCCGCCTGCAAAGCTCAGGACGGCCCTCGCGTGATCCGTCGGATCGTTGTCGCTCTGCCGGTTCACCATCCAACTGCCGGTGATGTTGCCGTTCTTGTTGTTGTCGTCGTTCTCGTTCCCGCCGTCGTCGGCGGCCGCCGGCGATGACAATGCCGCTGTGCCGGCGACGATTGCGCCCGCGGCGATACCTGCGCCCGACAACAACTGTCGTCGATGGATCGCGGTGTGCTCCATGTGCCCTCCTGTTGGGTTCGCTGATTGGGGGAACGCTCGTGCCCCGCCGACCTCTACCCACTCGACAGTTCGTCAATCAGCGACAGACGGATCCGCAGCAAAGAGCTGCCTTCGGAACCGGCGCACAAGGGGCGTGTCACCCCTTCGCAGCACGCCGCGGCCAGGAGAGTAGGGTTCACCGCGATGAGCCTTGAGGAGGTCACCATGAGCGTCCTTGTTCGCTTTCCAACTTCCAACATGACGAGAAGCCAATACAACGCCGTCCACGACGCGCTCGAGCAATCGGGGAACTGGCCAGCGCCCGGATGCTTGTTCCACATCTGTTTCGGTGACGAATCAAACCTCCGCGTCAGCGAGGTGTGGGAATCGCGCGAACAGCTCGCCGCCTTCGGCGAGACATTGGGCCCGCACATCCAAGCAGCCGGCGTACAGATGTCGGGCGAGCCGGAGATGTTGGACGTCGTCAGATTCGAGTCATTTGCGTCTAGCTGACCGCGGCATCAGCTGACGCCAAACGAACGCGCGGCGCGTCCGACGTGCGTCTCGAGTCAGCCGTTCGACGACGACCATTCAACTAATCTGGCGGACACAACAACCTTGGGTGGAGGTCTGATGCAGTATCTGGTCATTCGCTATCGCGCCGTCGTCGACGGCCTCGAGGTCCAGGAGGAAGGTTGGGTCAGGCCACGCGTCGACGTCTACGTCGAAGGCCGTGTTGTCGAGCCGACGACGGTTGACGACACCGGCGCCGATGTCGTACTCGGGTATGAGGATCACGACGTCGCGCACGACACGGCGCGACTGCGAATCGGGGACCAGGACCATGACCTGAGATCCGGCGTGTTCGCCAACTTCCTGGCCCCGGACCCCACGGAAGCCGCGCCGTTGTCGCTCATCGCGCAGCCGTCCACCGATCAGCCGTTCCAGTCGACGTTCCAGACGCGGATTCGTCCGGCCGACGCAACGGCCAGAGCCATGCTTCCGATCGGCGGGACACCTTGCGATCAGAACATCCCTGTCAACGCGGTCGCGTCGAAAGAGGTCAACAACTTCCTCGACCCATCCGGCAACCTTCACGCGTCGACGAAGACTGCCACTGGCTTCCTCCGTGAATACGAGACGTACTGGGAACCACTCGGTTGGGCGATGGACGAATGGATCGACACGCTGAGCCTCGCCCCGTTCGAGGACACCGTCGTGAGCACGGTCGACATCTCGTCGGACGGGAGCGCCGAGTCAGATGCGACGACCACCGCGAAGGACCGTTCTGCTGGCGCGACTTCATCTGAAGGATCTGTCAAGGAAAAGACGGGCATCGAGGCGAGCAGCGCTGCCTCGGGCCGCGGATTCCACGCGGGAATCGGTACTCCGTCTCCGGGCACCGCTCCACTGTCGATCAACTCGCTCGCCTCGCTAGCACAGTTCGTCACCGGAGCCGCGCAAGTGGGATACAGCAGCAGCACGATCTCAGGCGCCAATGGCGCCCGGGGGGACGTGCAGCGCGAGGTAGCAAACCGAATCGAGCAGTCGGCGAGCATCGAGCGGCTTCAGAACGCGGCTGCCTTGGCGAGGTCCGTCGGGAAACTGCGCGAGTCGCGACAACTTCGGGCGTTGCGCAACCTCGCCGGTGGCAGCGCTGTCAACCTCGCACTGTTCTCCGTTGTCAAACAGTGGCTCGTAACCACCGTCGAGGCGCGAACGCGACCCGTTCTGTTCGTTCGCGTGAACAAGGTCGACGTTCCATTCGAGGCGAGAGACGTCTTCCTTCATCGCGACGTCCTCCTCGCGGTTCTCCGGGATTCCACGCTCGACGAATCCGTCGCGGAGTGTGCAACGACGTACGTGCCGCACGCGGGTACAACAGAAACGCATTCAGAGGACGGTGCGCCGGCCGAGGGTGAGGATTGGCTTGCCACGGCACAGCTCGTGAAGGTCGTCGGCAACGCCGTGGTGACCGATCCGGCGAAAGGACGCGGGTCTCATGTTCTCGTCCGGGCAGTCTTTCGTGACCCTGTTACCGGTCGCGACGATGCCTTGACCAAGATCGTCGACGCGACCGAGCGAGGCCAGCCGGTTGCGTTCGAGCTTGAAATCGACCGGCCGCTCGAGCGGTTGGTTGGATGGTCGTTCGAATACGACAATCCCGGGGCCACGTGGCACAAACACGCCGAACTCTCATCCGTTCGCCTCGTCGCTCACATCGAATCCGCGAGCACCGGCGAGACGAAACGGCGTGAGCTGGCGGTCGATCTTCCGTCAACGGTCGCGATGTTGGTGGACGAGCCGCGGCGATTCGTGCGGAGCATTCCGGTGTATCGGCGGAGCACGGGACATCACGAATATCACCCAGCCGACCGAGCCCGGTTGCTGGAACACCTGAATGCGAATCGTGCGTACTATCGGCTGGCGATCGATCTTCAGCGTGATCCAGCGACCAGGTTCGTGGAGCTGTCCAAACGGCTCGGCGAAGGACCGTTCCCCGCCGACATGCGGCCGGTCGGCGTTGCGGGCGTCCACTTGGCCTTCTTGTTCGAGGGTCCGAGCACGTCCTCTGGCGACGCGCCCGCGCCGATCACTCGACTGGTCTCCACTCCGGCCGGCGGCACGTTCATGCAGGTCGCCGAGGGCTGCAATCACGTTGCTGCCGCGACCGGCGGGCCGGGCTGGCCTTCGGTCGTCGTCGGCGAAAACGGTTCCATCACCTGGCCGGCACCAGTTCAACTCACAGCGCCCGCGTCGACGTCTCAAACGTTGCCGGATGCTGCGCCAAAAGCGCCTGAAACCGTCGACACCGGGCCGAGCGAACTGCTGGCGAAGCTGGAAACCGCCCTGAAGTCGATCGATACGCTGAACGCGGCGCTCAAAGAACAACAGGACGCGGCAAAAGCTGCCACGCCAACGCCCGCGGACCGGAAAGATCCTGCGGCCGAAACGCCAGCCCCGCAGACGCCTGCAGCTGGCACATAGCCACGCTCGTCAGACCCACTTCTCCTCGAACTAGCTCTGCGTGATCGACGCGGTGCGAGCCCACAGCGTGGCGCCGGCCACGACCAGGAGTGCCGCCGCGAGCAGGAGACCATTTCCGGGGACTCGATGATCGCCGATCGCGGCGAGACCTGCCCATGTGATGCAGATCGCCGCTCCGAGCACTGCGGTTCGACGGAGCCATCGCATGGACATGGCCGGTGTCCATTGCGCGCCCACCGGTGCGAGGCTGGCGGCCGCCATCGACACATGGAACACCGCGAGGGCGCCGGCCGCGGCGAGCGACCACGGGGTGACGCGGTCGTCGACCGTCGCCCACCAGTCGATGCCCGCCAGCGCGACCACGAGCAAACCGGTGTGGCTGTCGGGCACTGCAGCGCAGATGAGGGCCAAACCGACGATGGCGGCATCGAGCGCTGGGACCGTTCGATGTGCGGCGAACCGTATGCACATGATCGCCGCGACGGCGCTCGTCAGCACGAGGCATCGCAACAGCAATGCCCCTCCGGTCGCACCTGCCGGCAACCGTCGCGATCCGGGCCTGTCGGTGCGCGTCACTGGCGCCGCGCCATTCGCACGCCTGCATGCCGGTGGAGGTCACGCAGTACCGCGTCGAGACTCCCAGGGCCCATCCACGGCACGATCGGTATCCCCGCCTCACGAGCGTGGCGGATCTCGCTCTCGCGTTGGAGCAGTCTGATCCGCCAGGCGATCGCCAGGTACGGATCATCCGGGTCCTTCTCGATGATGTCGGCAGGCAGGCAATCGATGACCAACACCGTCAAGCCGCGGTCGGCGATCGTCACGGCGCGTTGGAGGGCCCGAGGCGACACCATCGCCGACAACATGACGACCAACGCCCCGTTGCCGATGCCGCGAGGCATCCGCCCGTCGTCAAAGAACTCGCCGGACGATTCGACCGTTGCCAGCACCTCGAGCAGGCGGCGCAGATGGCGCCGGCCTGTTGCCGGTGGGAGGCGCTGGACGCCTCGGGCGCCAATCGCCACGAGCGCGACGCGGTCACCCACGCTGATGTAGTGCTCGGCGATCGCGCCGGCGGCACGCATCGAGATGTCGAGACTGGAAGCGCGCCCGTCGATCCCGCCGCTCTCGCCGACATCGTTCAGCGCATCGATCACCAACACGACGTGCCGATCGTGGTCGGCCCAGGTGGAGGTGACGTGCAGGGAACCGGTGCGAAGCGACTGCGGCCAGTGGATGCGGCGCAGGCGATCGCCTGGTTGGAACGGACGGATGCTGGCGAACTCGGTTCCATTGCCCTGACGCGGCGATCGGTTGACGCCGACGAGACCGGCGGACCGCACAGGTGGTGCGGACGCGTCGAACTCCGAGCTCTGCGGGAGCGCTGTCAGCAGCCGCTCGTCGGCGAATTCGACCGACTCATATCGGAAGGCTCCCCACGCACTCGACGCGGCGACGACCGCCGGGCCGATTCGTCGACGCCCCCAACGGATCGGGCGAATCACCACTGCGAGGCGCTCGTCGCCGTCGTCACGCAGGCTGGTCGCCACCTGCCCATTCTCGGGTTGCTGCTCGACCCATGGCGGGACCCTCAACGCAACGGCGACATGGTCGACGCGGCCTTCCGAGTCGTCGACCGCAACGTGCCACGTCGTCGCCTCACCCTCGCGCACCACGGCGTGACCGATGGTTTGGCGAACGGTCGGCGCGACCGACGGTTTGGCGACGGTCGCCCACGTGGCGACGATTCCGAACGGAGAGGCGAACACGAGGAGGTCGGGCCGGCGGGCCAGTACCGCTGCAATCGCCAACAGCGCGCCGCCGACCACGGCGCGCACATGTGCCGCCGTCGGCCGCCAGCCGTTGGACGTCATGGCGACGCTCGACCGACGGGAGCGGGAGTTGGCACCGAACGGAGCACATCGGTCGTGATGCTGACGCCCGATGCCTTGCTCAACCACAGCTCGGGCTTGACGGTGATCCGATGCGGCAGCACCGACGGCGCCACCGCCTTCACGTCTTCGGGCGTGACGTAGTCGCGCCCGGCGATCACTGAGTAGGCGCGCGAGCACAACAGCAACGACAGGGCGCCCCGCGGCGAGGCGCCGATCAGCGTGTGCGCGTGGCGGCGAGTGGCGACGGCCAGGTCGACGCAGTACCGGCTGATGTCGTCATCGACGACGACGGTCTCGACCGCAGCCTGCATCGCGAGCAACGTCGGCGCGTCGACGATCGTGCTCAACTCCTGGGCCTCCTGCCTGCGCGCGATTCGCCGGCCGAGCACCTCCCACTCTTCGTCGGGAGTTGCGTAGCCGAAGCTGATCCGCAACAGGAACCGATCGAGCTGAGCCTCGGGAAGTGGATAGGTGCCTTCGTATTCGACGGGGTTCGCCGTGGCGATGACGTGGAACGGCGGGTCGAGGACGAACGTCTCGCCTTCGACGGTGATCTGACGTTCCTGCATCGCCTCGAGCAGTGCGGCCTGCGTCTTCGGCGGCGTGCGGTTGATCTCGTCGGCCAGCAGCAGCCCGGTGAACAGCGGCCCGCGGCGGAACACGAACTCATGCACGCGTTGGTCGAAGACGAACGATCCGGTGAGATCGGCCGGCAACAGATCCGGCGTGAACTGCGCGCGGGTGAACCGCAAGCCCAACACCTGGGCGAACGACCGCGCCGCGAGTGTCTTGCCCAAACCCGGCAGGTCCTCCAACAGCACATGACCACCGGCGAGCACGCCGCACAGCACGAGCGTGAGTTGGTGACGCTTGCCGACGATGGCCCGATTCACCTCGTCGAGCACATCGCGGGAGAGCCGCGACGTCGTCTCGATATCGATCGTGGTGGTCATTCCGTTCCTCTCGATCACAGCGCTTCGATGTCGGTGAGGATCCGGTCGAGCTCTCGTACGGTGCTGCCCGGCCGGCGCGATCCGGTGACGAGGCGCCGCAGTGTCGGACTCAGCATTTGCATGGCAGTCGTGGGATCGGTGGCACGATCGATCAGGCGGTGAGCCAGCAGGCGATCGTCGACCAACGCGACCAGGGCGACACGCAACTCGTCCGACTCCATCGACCGCACGTCGTAGAGCTGGTTGTTCAGCGCGGTGACACGCTCGCGAACACCGTGCGTCGGGCGCCGGCGGCCTTCCGAGCGATACCAGTCGACCGCACCCGTTTCTTCAGGCAGATCGAACACGACGACGATCACCGCTGTCACGACGGCGACGATGCCGAACAACGCGATCACCGACGGCCGTGAGCCGGCAGCGGCGAGAGCGACCGACACGACGATCCAGACCGACAACGCGAGCACGGCTCGGGAACGAGTCACGTCGCCACCTTGACACCGCGCCGCAACGCCGCGGCGACGCGGTTCAGCGCGGCGTAGGCACGGGAGCGGTGATCGTCGGTCAAGTCGTGTCGTGAGAAGCGAGCCTCGCGGTACAGCGCGGCGAGCTCGCCGATCGGAATCGGGTCGACCGAGGACAACGCGACGACGCGCTCCACGTACTCCGCCGACGTCTCGGCCTTCGCGCGCGTCAGGCCCGCGGCCGCGGCATCGCGTTCGAGTTGCATCCAACAGGCGACGATTGCGTCACGTGGTGCACCAGTGGCAAGCGCGTCGCGCGCCGCATCGACATCGACCGTCAACTCGTGCTGGGCCACTTCCGGCAACGCCGCGATGCCGCCGCCGCGTCGTCGCCAGACGAGCCATCGCCAATGTGGCCGTGCCGATGTGCCGATGCCGACGAGTCCGAAAATGGCGGCGAGGAGAACGAGGATCCCGACCACCTGCACGAGCGCGCCATTCCATCCATGGCCTCCTCCCGTGTCTTTGACGGTGATTTCAACATGCGCGATCGGCTCGGAACTGGCGGTCGTGTCGACAACGGCTGGACCAATCTCCGCCGTCGGCGTCGTCCAGATCCGCACCGGGCCCGACGACGCCGCGAGCACGACGAGTACCACCGCGGCGGCCGCGGCGACAACCAACCCCCGGCGGCCCATCGTCCGACCATACCCCTCGCGTGAAGGCGGTGAAGTTCTCGATGCAAACAGCAGCGGCTGTGCCTCACGTCCGGCAGCGGGGACGGCCGCTGCCGACGACGACATCCGCCGACGAATCCAGCGCGACGACACCGGAACTATCGACGACCAACGGCGGAAGGATGTCCGGCGGTTGCGTACGTCAGCGTTGATGATGCAGTGTCGACCACGACAACCGCGGCGAGACGGGGATGCGCTCAAGGAGCAGTGCGGTGATCATTCCGCGGAATCAGCGCCATATCCGCGGCAACTGCGAGTCCCCCGAAGTCGACGCGATGCAGTCAAGCGCGGCGAAGGTGCGCGTCAGCTGGCTTGCTCGAGCGTCCTGTCCAATGCGGTCGCCGTGTGCGCGTCCATCTCGCCGCGTAACGCGACCGTGGCCTGTCCGCCCGCAGACATGATCGACACGTCCACATACTCGCTGTCCATTGGCCCTCCGCCTAGACATCCCTCATCGGCAGACGTTCGTCGTCAAAGGGTTCTCACCCGAACGGGTGAACCTTCGAGCGCGGACGTCCGAGCTGGGTCACACGCAGTTCGCGTTCGGTTCAGATCACGTCCAATCGGCGTAGGCGTGGCGTTCACGTCGAAAGACCACTATGGCCTCAACCGCCGGTCTGGCGACGAACAACTAGGAGAACCATGAATCAGAAGCAACGACGGAAACTGGTCCGAAGCGGTGTGTTCAGCGCCACGATCGTCGTAGTTGGAATGGCCACGACTTCGTTGGTGGGCGCTGCGGACGGCCGTACCCCTGGCGTCGACCTTGGCTTCACCCCCATCACCACGCCGGCGAAGTCGTGCAGCGTCGGCACGGGCGTGCCCATCTTCGCGAAGAACTTGAAGCCGAAGCAGTTGATGGCCGCATTCGACTCCGCGACACCAGTGAACGCCCCGGCAACGGCGAACCACGTTGGCACTGAGAATGACATGATCGCGCTCAGCCCGGACGGCCACTACCTGTACACCCCGAGCGAGGCCGGTGCCAGTGACGGCGTGACGCGCCTGACGCTGACCAGCCCGGGCAAAGGCACGAAGGAACTGCTCTCCTACAACCCCGTCGCGGGCGGCACGCCAGTCTGGTCGCGCATCGACGGCGCCAAGTGGTACCCGCACGGTGGACCCGGCACACACGGTGTCGGCGTCGTCCTCGTCAGCGAAGAATTCGCCACCGGCGGCATCTGGCAGATCAACCCAGACACCGGCGCGTTCGTGCGCCTCAGCTGGCTCGGCAACTTCTCGCACGAGGGGATCGGCCTCGACACGGCCGGCAACCTGTACCTCGGTGACGAGAACCGTGGAGGCGCGATCTACAAGGCAGTGCCCACCGACGTGAACGACCTCACCGCCGGTGGAACGCTGTACTACATGGTCGGCACGGGCACCGACGCGACGGGCTGGAAGACGGTCACGGATCCTGTCAACGCCATCACGGAGGCAAACAGCGGCGGTGCGATCCTCTTCGACCGTCCCGAGGACTTCGACGAGCTCAATGGCCGCGTCTACTTCGCGGTCACCGAACCGAAGGGCGACGCCGATCCGCGCAAAGGCACTTACGCTCCGGGCGGTGACACGACGAAGAACCAGGTGGTCAACCGCGGTGGTGTCTACAGCGTCAACGCCGTCGGGGTGCCGGATCTCGCAGTTCAGAGCGGCAGCGCTCCCTACGCAAAGCTCGTACCGATGATCGAGGTGCAGGATCCCACATATGCGAACCAAGCCGCAGCCAACGCGCAGCAAGGGCTGCAGTTCCCCGACAACATCACCTTCGACGGCCGCGGACATCTGTGGGTGCACGAAGACATTCCGGACTCGTCGGCGCCGTTCACCTTCCCGGCCAGTGGTATCGACGTGTCCAAGCAGACACGCGATCAGCAAGACGAGCTCTATGTGT
>DASWRR010000289.1:0-9864 GCA_036403055.1 Ilumatobacteraceae bacterium
CAACGCCAGGTCGTCCGTCGGCCCCATCACGTTCGGTGCGATCGGTGTCACCGGTTTCATCGAGGTCGCCGTCGCAGGCCACCGTGTGTGCGCAGTGCCGTTTCCGTCAGCACATCTGGAGATCGACGTCGACCAGCTCCGTTCGGGCAACAGCCTCTACGACGCGGAGCTCCTTCGGCGGATCGATGCACGCCGGCATCCGCGGGTCGCGCTCGACCTGCAGGCGTGCACCGCGCTCGGCTCCACCGGCCGGTACCAGCTGAGCGGCCAGGTCACGTTCCACGGTGTCACCAAGCCGCTCGACGGCACGGTTTCGGTCACCATGCCGAGCGACCACTCGCTCGTCGTCCGCGGCGAACAAGTCGTCGACATCCGTGACTTCGGTGTGGTATCACCGACCGTCCTGATGTTGCGCATCTACCCCGATGTGGTCGTCGGTCTGCAGATCGAAGCGGTGCTCGACGAGCCGACAGGATCCGCCGCCCCGTGAACGAGAGAAAGAGGACACGATGGGACTTGTGCTGTTCTTCGCTGCAGGATATGTGATGGGCGCTCGTGGTGGCAGTGAGAACTTCGACGACGTCGTCGACGCGGTGCACGCGATCCGCGAGTCAGAGGAGTTCCACGACTTCGTTGCGGCACTGCGGACCCACGCGGCCCACTCGCTCCGCGGATTGGCGACGATGTTGGAGAAGGGTCGCGATCAGGTCGACGAGCGCGGCACGTCCAACGATCTGCTCGACCGCGTCAGGGTCATCGTCGGACGCCGCTGACGGTGATGTCCTGACTGACTCCGCGAAGACCGACGACATCGCCTGACGAACCGATCGCAGGCTCCGCCCGCATCGCGAACCATCGTGTCGCGCCGTCGTCATCGACCACGCGGTACTCGTCCTCGAACGGCTGGCTGTTCGCAACGGCGCCAACCATGAGGCCACGGACGCGCTCGCGATCGTCCTCGTGCAACACGTTGAGATGAGCACTGAGCGTGCCCTCGAAGTCCAGCGGATCGACGCTGTGCATCCGGTGCAACTCCACGCTCCACTGCATCGCGTCGGTTCCGACGTCCCACAACCAACGCCCGACGTGAGCGAGCGCCTCCCACTCACCGAACCGTTGCTCGACCTCGGCGAGCGCGGCTTGGGCGAGACGCGTCTCGGTGAGCTCCTGGGTGACACCGACGGCACCGACGTACTGGCCGGATTCATCCGCGACCGGCATCATCGACAACGCGACCGGCACCTGCATCCCGTCCTTGCGGCGGATCTCGGTGACGAGCCGGTCGACGCGTTCCCCCGCGGCGATGCGCTGCTCGACGACCTCGAGCTCGTACTGCAAGTGCGGTGGCGCAAGCGACGTGAGGGTGTTGCCGACGATCTCGCTCTCGGCGTACCCGAAGATCCGCTCGGCGCCGCGATTCCATCGCACGATGCGTCCATCGGAGTCCTGGCTGAACAGCGCGAGCGCCGACAGGTCGCTGAACAACGCCGCCGCGGTGACGCACTCGATCGGATCCCCCATCGCTTCGAACAGTACCGCACCACTTTCGACCGTCGCCTCGCGCCCTTGTCGACCTGTCGGGAAAGGCGTACTGTCCGGCCGATGGTCGATTTCGGTGAGTCCGTCGCGGCGGCCTCGCTGTCGCTGGCCCGCCGGTTCGCGAATGGGGCGACGATGTGGTGCGTGGCACCCGCGTGGCCCGAGCACGCCCGGCATGTCGCAGTCGAGTTCGTCCACCCGGTGCTGGTCGGAAAGCGAGCCTTGCCTGCCGTGAGCGTCGAGTCGATCGATGCCGTCGGCGCACTGCGATCATTGGTGCGCTCTGGTGATGTCGTGCTCGCGATCAGCGACCGCGAGTCGAACGCGGTGGCCGACGTCATGCGCCGCGCCGAGGCGTGGGGCGTCGGCACCATGTGGATCGGTGTCGGTCCGAAGCCGCCGGACGGCGCAGCGGATCACGTCGTGTGGGTCGACGACGATGTCACCGAGGGTGGACGCAGTCCAGCGATCCACGACGGGCGACTGGTGCTCTTGTACCACGTGCTGTGGGAGATGACGCACGTGTGCTTCGAGCACCCTGGGCTCCTCAGCGCAACCGGCGACGAATCGTGTGATGACAACGAAACGTGCATCACGTGCTCGGACGAAGGACGTGTCGGTGAGGTGATCGCGAACGCCGACGGAACCCGAGCGCGTGTCCGCACGGCTCGCGGCATCGAGACGATCGACACCACCATGGTCGCGGATGTCTCGCCCGGTGATCTCGTTCTCATCCATGCCGGAACCGCGATCTCGGAGATCCCGTGAGCGAAGCGACCAACTTCCTCTATCCGTTCATCGAGAGCGACGAGCGCGACGTAGAGGCGCTTCTCACCGATCTCACACACTCGGCGCGCGCCAAGGTCGAAGCGAGCGCCGAACTTCGACGAGCGACGCTGCTACGAGCAGCCGACGTGATCGAGCGGGCATCGGCAGCGATGACAGAACGATTCGAGCGTGGCGGCCGGCTGTTCGCATTCGGCAACGGCGGCAGCTCGACCGATGCCGCCTCGCTCGCGGCGCTCTTCCTGCAACCTCCGTGGGGCGATCCACTTCCGGCGCGCAACCTCGTCGAGGACTCGGCAATCCTGACCGCCCTCGGCAACGACGTCGGCTTCGATCTGGTGTTCTCTCGACAGCTCATCGCTCACGCCGGCGCCGACGACATCGCCGTCGGACTCTCGACGAGCGGCAACTCGCGCAACTTGCTGAACGCGTTCGCCGAGGCATCCGATCGCGGTCTCCTCACGATCGGCATCGCTGGATACTCCGGTGGTGAGATGGCCGTTTCCGCTCACGTCCGACACTGCTTGGTCGTCGATTCCGACAGCGTGCACAGAGTGCAGGAGACGCAGGCCGCACTTGGGTTCGCGTTGTGGGAGGCGGTTCAGGACCGGATGTCGAGTGTGTCAGAGCGCGGAGGTTGAACGATGACGACGATTGGTGAACGTGAGGCCGCAGTGCTCGATCGCATCGAGGCGTTCCGCCGCCGGCGTCCGCGTCTGAACGACGACATGATCACGCTCGCCCACGGGGCAGGCGGGAAGGCGTCGGCGGCATTGGTCGATGCCGTGTTCGTCGAGGCGTTCAGCGGCGACGATCACGGGCCGCTGGCCGACGCCGCAACGCTCACGTTGCCGACGGGCGAGCGGCTCGCGTTCACGACCGACTCCTTCGTCGTGCAACCTCGACGATTCCCGGGCGGATCGATCGGCCATCTGGCGGTGCACGGCACGGTCAACGACCTCGCCGTGTCGGGCGCGATCCCGTCGTGGCTCTCGGCCGCGTTCGTCATCGAGGAAGGGTTTCCGATCGCCGAGCTCCGTGAGATCGCAGCAGACATGGGCGAGGCCGCTGCCAACGCAGGGGTCGCGCTGGTCACCGGCGACACGAAGGTGGTCGGCAGGGGTGCTGCCGACGGCTTGTACATCACCACGGCCGGCCTCGGTGTGATACCTCGGGCAACGAATCTGGGCCCGCAGACCGTGCGGCCGGGCGACGTCGTCCTGCTGTCCGGCAACATGGCGGATCACGGCATGGCGGTGATGTTGGCTCGCGGCGACCTCATGCTGGAGGCCGACATCCGCTCCGACACCGCATCGCTCGCTGCGCTCGTTCAGTCATTGTTGGCCGCGGCACCATCGACACGTTGGATGCGCGACCCGACGCGCGGCGGCGTCGCGACGGTGTGCAACGAGTTGGCGCGTGACACGAACCTCGGTGTCGTGCTCGACGAGACGCTGCTGCCGATCGCGCCTGCGGTTCTCGGCGCGTGCGATCTCCTCGGCATCGACCCGTTGTACGTCGCCAACGAGGGCAAGGTGGTGGTCGTCGTGCCGCCCGATGAAGCGGAAGCTGCGCTCGCCGCGATGCGGGCCGATCCTCTCGGCGCGAACGCGACGCGCATCGGCGAGATCGTCGCCGACCCGCAGGCGATCGTGGTGCTGTTGACGAGCTTCGGTGGGACGAGGATCGTCGACATGCTCGTGGGTGATCCGCTCCCACGCATCTGCTGACGCCATGGCCGGCGCAGCGACGACTCGCGAGCGACTCCGGGTCACCGGCACGGTGCAGGGCGTCGGGTTCCGGCCCTTCGTGTATCGCCACGCGGTCGCACTCGGCCTGACCGGCTACGTGTTGAACGACAGTGCCGGCGTGTTGATCGATGTGCAGGGCGCAGCCGAGGACGTCGCCGAGCTGACCCGGCTGCTGGTCGACGATGCTCCGCCGCTCGCCCGTGTGGCCGGCGTCGTGACCGAACGATTGCAGCCATCGCACGACGTCAGCGGCTTCCGGATCGTCGAGAGTCACGACGCCGGGTCGGCAGACGTTCCCGTCAGCATCGACACCGCGGCGTGCGTGCAGTGCCTCGCCGAGATCGACGACCCCTCGGACCGGCGCTACGGGTACGCGTTTACCAACTGCACGAATTGTGGGCCGCGCTACACCATCGTCCTCGGAGTCCCGTACGACCGACCGGCAACGACGATGGCGGGGTTCGAGATGTGCCCGGCGTGCCGCGCCGAATACGAAGACCCGGCCGACCGCCGTTTCCACGCGCAGCCGAATGCGTGCCCGGCGTGCGGACCGCAGCTCCGCTGGCGTTCAGCTCGGACGGCACGCGAGGCGGACGCGCCGAACGGCAGCGCTGCGCTGAACGCAGCGATCGATGCCATCAACGCCGGCGACATCGTCGCGGTGAAGGGAATCGGTGGCTATCACCTGGTCGCGGACGCGGCGAACGGGAACGCCATCGTCGAGCTCCGCCGGCGGAAGGCTCGCGACGACAAACCGTTCGCTGTCATGGTCGCCTCACTGGCGGCCGCCCACGAGCTGTGCAACCTCGACGAGGCAGCGGCGGCGGCACTGACGTCGATCCGTCGGCCGATCGTGCTGGCGCCGAGGCGCCACGGCAGCCGCCTCGCCGCCGGAGTTGCACCCGGTCTCGCGGAGGTGGGGTTGATGCTTCCGTACAGCCCGCTGCATCATCTGCTGCTGACTCGAGCCGCACGCCCGCTCGTCATGACGAGCGGCAACGTCAGTGACGAGCCGATTGCCCATCACGACGACGACGCCGCGTCACGCCTCGCATCGCTGGTCGACGGCTTCCTGCACCACGATCGACCGATCCACATCCGCTGCGACGACTCGGTCGTCCGAGCGACGCCGATGCGCCTGCAGATCATCCGACGGTCACGGGGGTACGCGCCCGAACGGCTGAACCTGCCCTTCACGGCACGTCGTGAGGTGCTCGCGGTCGGCGCGGAACTGAAGAGCACCGTCAGCGTCGCGAAGCAGAACTGGGTCGTGCCGAGCCACCACATCGGTGACCTCGAGCATCTCGCGACGTACCGGTCGTTCGTGCAGGCGATCGACCATCTGCCGCGGCTCTATGGCGTCACGCCGCAGGTCGTCGCACACGACATGCACCCCGAGTACCTCTCGAGCAAGTGGGCCGAACAAGTGGACCTGCCGACAGTCGCTGTCCAGCACCACCATGCCCATGTCGCCGCGTGCATGGTGGAGCACGGTCGCACTGCGCCGGTTCTTGGCATCGCGTACGACGGGCTCGGCTACGGGCCGGACGGTTCGCTGTGGGGTGGTGAGATGCTGGTCGCCGACTATTCGTCGTCGCGACGTGTCGCTCGCCTGCGCCCCGTTCGGATGCCGGGCGGCGTCGCTGCGATTCGCGAGCCGTGGAGGATGGCGGCGACCTGGGGCGCGATCGCCAGCGGCGAGGACGACGCTCGTCGAAGGGCGGTTGATCGCGGCATCGACGAAGGAGCGGCAGTGGCGGTGCTCGCCCTGGCACAGCGAACGTCGTCGCCGCTCACCACGAGCGTCGGCCGGCTGTTCGACGCCGTTGCGGCGATGCTGGGAGGCCGCCAACGGGTCAGCTACGAGGCGCAGGCCGCCATCGAGCTCGAGGCACTCGCTCGAACGGTGGAACGCGGCGACTCGCCCACGTACGACGGCTGTGCGGTGGTCACGCACGGTGATGGAACCACCGTTCTCGACCCCGGTCCGTTGCTCGCGGCGATGCTCGCGGACATCGACGCCGGAGCCGATCGGGCGCTGATCGCCGCCGGCTTCCACGAGGCGTTCGGTGCTGCGACGGCAACGCTCGCCACCCAGGTCGCCGCGGTCGAGGGTCTCGACACCGTCTGCCTCACCGGCGGTGTCTTCCAGAACGCCCGACTGACCGAGGTCGTCGAATCGCACCTGCGTGAGGCCGGTCTCGCCGTGCTCGTCCACTCCTCGGTACCGCCCAATGACGGCGGCGTCAGCATCGGTCAGGCCGCGGTCGCGGCGTTCGCTCCGGGGTGACCCTGACGACGGCGTTGGGTGGAAAACGCACTCATTGACGATCCCTTGTCACGGGCGTAGGACAGGACATGTATCGGTGCCCCGGCTCCTCCCAAGTCGAGGCACCGGCCACTCGTGCGCCGAACCCCATCGACGCCGTAAGCCAAAGGAGTGACTGTGACCGCTACGGAAGCCCCGCCGGACGACCTCGTCGTCCACGTCCTGTGGATCAACGCCGGCCTGAGTTGCGACGGCGACTCTGTGGCCCTGACGGCGGCGACGCAGCCGACCATCGAAGAGATTGCGCTGGGTGCGTTGCCAGGGCTGCCGAAGATCGCTGTGCACTGGCCCCTGATCGACTTCGAGTGCGGACCGAACGGCGGCGCCGACGATTTCCTCGAGTGGTTCTTCAAGGCGGCGCGCGGCGAGGTCGAACCGTTCGTGCTCGTCGTCGAAGGCTCGATTCCCAACGAGCAGATCAATGGCGACGGCTACTGGAGCGGATTCGGCAACAATCCGGACACCGGCCAGCCGATGACCGTCAACGACTGGCTCGATCGGCTCGCGCCGAAGGCACTCGCCGTTCTCGCCGTCGGCACGTGCGCGACGTACGGCGGCATACACGCGATGGCAGGCAACCCGACGGGCGCGATGGGTGTGCCCGACTACCTCGGGTGGAACTGGAAGTCGAAGGCCGGCATCCCGATCGTGTGCGTGCCCGGCTGCCCGGCTCATCCCGACAACATGGCCGAGACGATCACGTACCTGCTGTACCAGGCAACCGGTCAAGCACCGATGATCCCGCTCGACGAGGCGTTGCGTCCGCAATGGCTGTTCGGCCAGACGGTGCACGAAGGCTGCGACCGCGCCGGCTACTACGAGCAAGGGGACTTCGCCACCGAGTACGGCTCGCCGAAGTGCATCGTGAAGCTCGGATGTTGGGGACCCGTCGTCAAGTGCAACGTGCCGAAGCGTGGATGGATCAACGGTGTCGGCGGCTGTCCCAACGTCGGCGGCATCTGCATCGGTTGCACGATGCCCGGCTTCCCCGACAAGTTCATGCCGTTCATGGATGAGCCGCCCGGAGCACGGGTCTCGACGATGGCGAGCGGCGCATACGGGAAGGTGATTCGCGGTCTCCGCAAGATCACCGCGAAGACGGTCGACGAAGAACCGAAGTGGCGAGTCAAGGGCACGAAGTTGCTCACCGGTTACAAGCAGCAGGATCAATCAGGGAAGGCACGGTAACGACGATGGCGACCAAGACCGAGGAGCTGCGACCCGAGAGCCAGGAGAAGCAACTGATCGAGATGGCGTGGGATCCGATCACGCGCATCGTCGGCAGCTTGGGGATCTACACGAAGATCGACTGGGCGAACAAGACCGTGTCGGAGTGCCACAGCACGTCGTCGATCTTCCGCGGCTACAGCATCTTCATGAAGGGCAAGGATCCGCGCGACGCGCACTTCATCACGAGCCGGATCTGCGGGATCTGCGGCGACAACCATGCGACCTGCTCGTGCTACGCCCAGAACATGGCGTACGGCGTGCATCCGCCGGCGCTCGGTGAGCAGATCGTGAACCTCGGCGAGGCCGCCGAGTTCATGTTCGACCACAACATCTTCCAGGAGAACCTCGTCGGTGTCGACTTCTGCGAGAAGATGGTCGCCGAAACCAACCCGGGCGTCCTGGACCTGGCGAATCGAACGGAGGCGCCGCACGCCGGCGATCACGGTTGCAAGACCATCGGCGACATCATGCGCAGCCTCAACCCGTTCTCGGGTGAGTTCTACCGCGAGGCGTTGCAGGTGAGCCGCTACACGCGCGAGATGTTCTGCCTGATGGAAGGACGCCACGTCCATCCATCGACGCTGTATCCGGGTGGGGTCGGCACGCATGCGACCATCCAGTTGTTCACGGACTACGCCAGCCGGCTGATGCGCTACGTCGAGTTCATGAAGCGAGTCGTGCCGCTGCACGACGACCTCTTCAACTTCTTCTACGAGGCGATGCCCGGCTATGAGCAGGTCGGCAATCGCCGGATCCTCCTCGGCTGTTGGGGCGCGTGGCAGGACCCCGACGTCTGCAACTTCGAGTACAAGGACATGACGCGGTGGGGCCGAGCGATGGGCGTGACGCCGGGCGTCGTCGTCGACGGCAAGCTGGTCACCAACGACCTCGTCGACATCAACCTCGGCATCCGCATCCTGCTCGGCAGCTCGTACTACCAGAGCTGGGAAGACCAGGAGATGTTCGTCACCAAGGATCCCCTGGGCAACCCCGTCGACCGCAACCATCCGTGGAACCAGACGACCATCCCGAAGCCGCAGAAGCGCGACTTCGATTCGAAGTACAGCTGGGTCATGTCGCCACGATGGTTCGACGGCAAGGACCACCTCGCACTCGACACCGGCGGCGGCCCGCTCGCGAGGTTGTGGTCGACCGCGCTGTCGGGGCTCGTCGATCTCGGCGGGTACGTCAAGGCGACCGGCACGAGCGTGCAGATCAACCTGCCGAAGACCGCATTGAAGGGTCCGGTCAGCTTCGAATGGAAGATTCCGCAGTGGTCCAACACGATCGAGCGCAACCGCGCCCGCACGTACTTCCAGGCATACGCCGCGGCCGCCGGTTTGCACTTCCTCGAGAAGGCCCTCGCCGAGGTGCGCGCCGGTCGGAGCAAGACGTGGGAGCCGTTCACGGTGCCCGACGAAGGAATCGGGTGCGGCTTCACCGAAGCTGTCCGCGGTGTGCTGTCGCATCACATGGTGATCCGCGACGGAAAGATCGCGAACTACCACCCGTACCCGCCGACGCCGTGGAACGCCAACCCGCGCGACGTCTACGGCACACCTGGACCGTACGAGGACGCCGTGCAAGGTTGCCCGATCTTCGAGGAGAACGACCTCGAGCACTTCAAGGGCATCGACATCATGCGAACGGTCCGCAGCTTCGACCCGTGCCTGCCGTGCGGCGTGCACATGTACATGGGCAAGGGCCATGTGCTCGACAAAGTGCACTCGCCGACCACGTACAACTACGAGGACCTGGCTTGAGCGTGACCGACGACGTCACAGGTCAGCTCGTCGACCCGGAGAAGATCGGCGAAGCGATCGAGGCACAGCTCGAAGCGCTGCAGGGCCGCGCCGATCCACGGGTGTTCGAACAGGCGGTCGCGCTGCTGCAAACCGTCGGGGAGCTGTACGGCGCGGCGTTGGCGCGCGTGATGCAGATCGTCGATCAGCACGCACCCGAGCTCGCGCCGCGCATCATCGCCGATCCCTTGCTCGAGAGCCTGCTCGTCGCGAACGGCCTTCATCCGCACGACGTGCGAGCGCGCATCGCCGATGCGCTCGATGCGGTGCGGCCGTTCCTTGCGGGCCACGGTGGTGATGTGGAGCTGCTCGACATCGACGAGCGCGTCGGCGCCGTGCACTTGCGCCTCCTGGGGAGCTGCGACGGGTGCCCGTCGTCGGCAATCACGCTGCGCACGACGGTCGAGCGGGCGATCCTCGACGCGGC